>JAQUSU010000002.1:0-16363 GCA_028710085.1 Anaerotignum sp. | reverse complement strand
TTTTCAATGCACATAATATTTCTAAAGTTCGTATTATTAACCAATTATTTATTTCTCGTTCATATTTTGTTCAAAAGAATGCGCTATACTCATATTAATCAATAAAAAATGAACGGAGGTTTTTGATATGTTTGAAAATGAAGATATGAATTTAAACAATAAAAATAAAGAAACTGATGATTCCTATAGCAAGGATGAACAAGTGGAAATGGAAGGAACCCCAGAAGTGGTGGAAGGTTTTGTGGAAGAATCGACATTTGAAGAGGAAAATCAAGTGGCGGAAGTCGAAATGATTCCTGCGAAGAGCTCTTTTGAGGATGATAGCGAAATCGCGGAAAAAGGTGAAGGCCCTTCCGTTCGTGAGTATCGCTATGAGGAGCAGGTGAAGAAAACACCTAAAAAGAAACGCAATTGGGGCCGGTTTATTGCGGCATGCTTAATTGCCAGCGTGGCAGGTGGCGCAAGTATGGGCGCAGGCTATGGTGCAGTGAAATATTATTTTGAGGATGAGCCTGCAGTGACAAAAACACAGGCTGTGGCACAAAAGGCTTCTACCAGTACTGCTGGAATGTCTGCCGTGGATATTATTAAAAGTGTTAAGCCCTCAGTTGTCAGCATTTCCACAAAGGTTAGCGGCACTGCGGAATATTTTGGTTCCTTTAGCGTACCCTATGAATCCAACGGTATGGGCAGCGGCGTGATTTTCTACTCAGATGATGAAAAGGTCGCCATTGCTACCAATAATCATGTGGTTGACGGCGCAACCTCTATTTTTGTTACATTTGATGGTGATGTTAATGTTCCGGCAAAGGTTGTGGGCACAAAGAGCGAGTCAGACTTGGCGGTGATCACAGTTTCTTGGGATGATTTGAAAAGCGCAGGTGTGAAGGAAATTACCGTATCAACCTTTGGTGATTCCGACAGCTTAGAGGTTGGGGATAACGTCATTGCCATTGGAAATGCAATGGGTATGGGCCTTTCTGCAACCGATGGTATGATTAGTATGACAGAACAAAACATTAACGTTGAAGGAAACGAGCTGACTGTTTTACAGACAAGTGCTGCAATTAATGGCGGTAACAGTGGCGGCCCCTTGGTAAACAGTGCGGGCGAGGTTGTTGGCATTAATACGGCAAAATATAATTCCTCGATGGCAGAGGGCATGGGTTACGCAATTCCAAGCAATGTAATTTCCCCTATTGTAGAGGATTTATTGGAAAACGGAACACAACCGAAGCCTTATATCGGCATCAAAGGCACCAGCATTACGACGGAAAATGCAGAATTATATAAACTGCCTGTGGGCGCTTTGATTATGGAAGTAGCAGAAGGCGGCCCGGCTGAGGAAGCCGGCATTATGGTAGGTGATATTATTACCAGCTTTAATGGAAAAACCGTTATGGATATGGATTCTCTGGTAGAGGTCGTTGGGGAAACCAAGGTTGGAGATGTAGCAGATGTTCATGTTGTAAGAAATGGTGAAACAGGCCATGACTTAAAGCTGACCATTGCAGATAAAAATGGCATAAATTGATAGATACATTGAATTTTAGCGGTTTCACCCTGAGGAAAGGGTGGTAACGCTTTACGGAAAGCCCGATTGCTTTAGGATTTGATTTTGAAATCCTTGCAATTGGGCTTTTTCATTTCATAAGGGGATTTTGAAAAAAGCAGAAGGTTTTTAAAAAAGGGCTAACTAATGTTTGTTTGCGGCGCCAGTCTCTCCAGCCGAGTGCTTATTTTGTATGGCGAAAATGCTTTCAAAGCGGATGTTTTAGTCAAATTTACGAGAATGACTATAAAAATCTAATTTTCCACAAAAAAGACGATATAATTTTTTATTTTTTCAGCAAAAGGATGAAAAAAAATCACTCAAACCCCTTAGAAAGCGGCCTCGCCTATTGAAACGGGGCAAGGGTAGTGCTAAAATTGAAAAAAGAGGAAAAGGGAGGCGCTTATGAAGAAAAAACGCGGTGCTGCAATATATAAGGAGCTTTTGGCAGCCCTTACAAATAGAGATTTTATGAAAAAAACTCTAATCAAAAAGAAAACGGTGATCGCTTTTTTAGAAAAGGAATACTGGCTGGAGGCGATCGACGTAATTATAAAGGGTGAGGAAATTTCTTGTCTCACTGTGCTTTCCTATTGCGAAAAAATGCTTTCTTCACTGGCGAAGGAAGTGCCGCAGGAGGGCTGGCTGACCTATATTTTTCGCTTTTTAATCAAAGAAATTTATCCCCACCGAAAGGATATTATCCTTGCGACAAAAGAGCGCCGTGCCGTGTTATTTTACTTAGAGGTTTTGCGTGTATTTCTTGTCTACGAAAGGGAAGTGCTGCCCTTTGGGATGCATAGGAATTTTGCTTTTGCGTTGGATGAGGAAATGAAAAACAGCCCCTATGAAGTTCAGTATTCCAGGTTTATCAATTGCTTTGAGGCTCAGTATATTTACGAAATTATGCGAATTGGCCGTGAGGCTACGCCATTTGATACCCTTGCCCATGTTGCGGGGGTGCATTATATTGCCATGCACATTGGCAGACAGCTGGCGCGGGCGAATGTTCCTGTGGATTTGGGCTTGATTTCGGGTGCTGCGGCAGGTCACGACCTTGGCAAGTTTGGCTGTAAGGACAGCGAGGTGAAGCGAATTCCTTATTTGCATTATTATTATACAGATATTTGGTTTAAGGATAATGGGCTTTCCGATATTGGGCATATTGCGGCAAATCATTCTACTTGGGATTTGGAGCTGGAGAATCTCCCCGTTGAGTCTTTGATTTTGATTTATTCGGATTTTCGTGTAAAGAGCAGAGGCTTTGAAAACGGCAAGGAAATCATGGGAGTTTATTCCTTGGAGGAGTCCTTTCGGGTTATTTTGGAAAAGCTGGACAATGTGGATCAGGCAAAGGAAAACCGCTATCGTCATGTGTATTCTCGTTTGGCTGATTTTGAACAATATATGCATTCCCTGGGGGTAAATACGGATTTAACCAAGGATACCTTAAGCGAGGTTGGTCATAAGGAATTGGCGTTATTGGATATCAACGAAACTGTGGATGTGCTTAAAAATATTGCAGTCAACCATAATATTCATTTAATGCACAAATTAAGCCGTGAGGCAAGCTTTGGAGCGATTTTGGAAACGGCTAGAAGTGCTAGAGATTGGAAAAATTCCAGAGCCTATTTGAATATTTTTTCCGAATATTTTACCTATATGAACCAAAAGCAAAAGCAGATGTCCATTAGCTTTCTGTATGAATTGATGGTGCATAGAGAGGGGGATATTCGTCGTCAAGCCGGAGATTTATTAGGAAATATGATTGCCCATTATGATATTGAGTATGGCAAGGAGCTGCCGAATGATGTGGATATTGTCTTGGACGAAATTTCCAGCTTCGACATGTGGGAAAAGTATCTGTATATGATTATTATTCCCGATCATAAAATGATAGACAGGCATCGCCGTTGGCTGGGCTATGGCTTGAAAAGAGTGGTGACCTCCTTATTGGAAAATTGCAAGGAGGAGGCAAGGGGAAAATATATTGCATCTATTTTGGAATATTATAAAAACACCGAATGGTCGGAGGATACGGCGTTTATCCTCATTGATACGCTGCCGTCTGTGCCCCAAGGCCTTTTGAAGGAGGAGGAGCAGAAAATTTCCCTTTCCTTTATGCAAAGCTATGCCCATAACGATTCCTTGGAAATTCGGGCCGCAATCCTCCAGAATTTAAAGGATATGGCGCCAGAACTTATAAAAAAGCCTATTCTGGTTGATAGCGTGATAAAAATTGTGGAGCGTGTTACCGTCAAAGGCAACGTGAGCCTGGAGTTTTTGCTGTATATGATTGGGGATGCCTACGCAATTAAGGATGTCATCCGTGGAGTTTCTTTTCGGCGTATTTTCGAGGATGATCGGGTAGTTTCTGATATTTTCTTGGAGAACCTTAAGGCTGCGACACCTTGGAAAATCAAGATTATTAACATGGAGCTTTTATATGAGCGCATTCGTTTGGGTATTGTTATGCCGAAGCTTCATGTGGCAACCCATCTTTCCAACCTATTGAAGGTGAGCGAGCAGGTAACGGTGCGCCATTTTGCAGGGGAAACCTTGGTTAAGCTTGCACCTATGCTTTCTTGGGATCAGCGAAATGAGGTTGCCATTGAGTTAACAAAGGGGCTTGAAATTGGGGAGTTTGAATTTTCAAAATATATTCCGCAATACTTGGGAGAATATGTCATGTTTTTGCATCCCAAGGAGTTGAACGAGTTTTTGTTGGATATTCATCGTCTGCAATGCAGTACCAATGACCGTATTGCCAGTGTTGCCCTAGATACCCTTGGGGTGATGGTGCGCCATTATGAAAAATACAGCGCAAGATTCCCTGAATATATTGCTATTTATGAGGAGCGAAAAAAGAAAATTTTGGGGATGATATTAAGTGGCTTTGCCAGCTATCATACCAATGTGAACAGAGAGGCCTTTTGGGTGGTTGGCCATGAATTATTTGGCAATAACGGTTTAACCTTGCGGGAGAAGAAAAATATTTTTGCCTTTATCAGTAAAAAGCTGATCACACTGACGGAAAAAGAGGAAAACTCGGAGCTTGGATTTTTTAACGATACCGCAGGGTGGAATGCAATTTATCGTTTTATCAGCGATTATTTGTTTGTACAGGGCAGTTTTTCCTTTAAGGAACCCAATAAGGTAGCCTTTTTTCCCGGCAGCTTCGACCCTTTTTCCTTGGGGCATAAGGAAATTGCCAAGGAAATTCGGGATATGGGTTTTATCGTTTATTTGGCCATTGATGAGTTTTCGTGGTCCAAAAAAACCCAGCCCCATATGGTACGGCGGCGGATTATCAATATGTCTATTGCCAATGAGGAAAATATATATCCGTTCCCCGAAAACGTTCCCGTAAATATTTCAAACCCTGAGGATTTGAAGCGCTTGCGGGAGCTGTTCCCCGGCAAAGAGGTGTATATGGTGGCAGGTAGCGACGTGGTGCAAAATGCCTCCTCCTATAAAATTGAGCCTGTGGAGGATTCCATTCAAACCTTCCCTCATATTTTGTTCCTCAGGGAAACAGAAACTGAAATTGGCGAGAAGAAGAAAAATGCATATGACTCCATTCAAAATGAGGTTTTAGAGCTGAAATTACCCACCCATTTTGAGGATGTCAGCTCCAGCAGAATTCGAGAAAATATTGACCATAATCGGGATATTTCCAACCTGATTGATACGGTTGCGCAAAATTATATTTATGAAAACAGCCTATACCTGAGAGAGCCTCAGTACAAGCGGCTTTTGGAAACAAAGGCAGTGGAGGTTGCCCATTTTTCAGAGGTGGAGGCGGCGGAGGGCGTGATTTTTGGCAGCACCATTCCTGCTGAAGCATCAAGTGCCCTTTTGGAGGCCATACATCGACCAGGAAGTGGGATGACCGTTGTTTTTGATAAATACGGTTGGGGCAAGCCCGATGGGATTATGGTTTACCGCCATCTTGCAACGGCTGAGCTTTACAATGAATTTGGGGATATTGAAACAGCAAGCTATATCCGAGAGAATACCTCAGGAAAAATTATTTTGTTTGAGGCATGCTTTGCCCGTGAGAATTCTAAAATTGATGATTTGGAGCAGATTTTGTTCACCGAGTCCATTGCAAAAGCCTTAAAGGAGGACTATACCTTTGGTGTTTTCAGTCTGAAAACGGGAAATGTGACTGAAAAGGTGCAGGAGGTACTGGAACGACAGGGTTTTTTGAAGCTATTAAAAAATACAGTCAGAGACATTTATGTTGTGGATATGAAAAGCCCCATTACCCTGTATCATAATATTCAAACGGCAATCAAGGAGCCTTTTAACAGCTGCGAGCGTATTTTAAAAACGTTGAACGAAACCCATTGCCGCTTCCAGAAGGCGCTGGCGAAGCTAACCCCTGGCGGCTTGGTGATTTCCTTTGATGCTGGAATGATGCACAATCGGCTGGTTGAGCTAATTACACAGGCAAACGGTGTTCCCAAGGAGCCTACGGAAATTCGCAGCTTGGGGCCGAATATGTGTGTACCCTTTGGCAAAATTTTAAAGGGAATCGTGATTCCCAACACGGTGACAAAGGTTTTGCATACGGAAAAGGAATTTGACAGAGAGATAAAAACCTTTAAAATTAAGGAGTTTCCTCAATATTTGCCATTGGATTGTCAGGTAAGGATGATTAATTCCTTCCGCCGTCCTGTCATATTGGTGGATGATCTTTTGCATAAGGGCTACCGTATTCGGGAGCTAAACCCTTTGTTTGAAGAAGAAGCGGTGGAAATCGACCGTATTGTTGTGGGGGTGCTTTCGGGACGTGGACGAGATTTAATGGAAATTCAAGGCAGACAGGTGGAAAGCGCCTATTTAATTCCTTGTCTTCAGGCGTGGTTTGTGGAAACCTCCATGTATCCCTTTATTGGCGGTGACGGGGTGGAGCAGCTTAGGAACAGAGAAAGCGGTATGATTGATTCGGTAAACCTGATTTTACCCTATGTGATGCCCGGGTTTGTTAAGGGTGCCTCAAAAGAAGCGATTTACGACCTTTCCATGGTGTGCCTGCAAAACACAAGGGATATTCTGCGGGCCTTGGAGGCGGAATATCAAAGGGCATTTGAGCGAAGCCTAACCTTGGATCGGCTCAACGAGGTGGTCATTTCACCAAGATGCCCCGACCGAGGGAGCAGCATGAGATATGATTATCATTTGCCCGCATCGGTTTATGTGGAAAACGATATTGAGCAATTGGTGCGGCTGAAGCATTTAGTAAAGTAAAGAGGGTGAACGGTATGGAGAGATATGAGTTTCAACAAGGGGTGATGCTTCCGGTGTCATTCCCGCGGGAGAAAAACAAAGGTTGTTTTAAATTTACCCATTTGGGTCAGCTTGCTGAAGGGGAAGGCTTGTTTTGCCTTGATAGCAATGCCTTGGAGGAAAAAGGTCAAACCCTTTTCAAGGAAATACAAGAAAAATTTGCTGGGGATTTGAAAAATGGTAATGCTGCCATTGTAAACCTGAATTGGGGGACGGTGGAACAGTGGAGAAAACGGCTAGAAAAAGATCAGAATCAGAAAAAAAGAGTGCATCTTTTAGCCCTTGGGGATGTGGGAAGCACGGTTTTAACGGCGTTAAAGCTGTTAGGTGGGGACTGCATTCAAACGCTGGGGATTTATGATGTCAACGAAAATGTTTGCAAAAGATGGGAAAGTGAGCTGAATCAGGCGGCGTTCCCTTGGGAGTATGATCGACTGCCCGAAGTGGTTATTTTAAAGGAGGAGGAGCTTTTTGACTGCGACATGTTCGTTTTTTGCGCCTCAAAGGGGATTCCTCCTGTGGGTGCCGAGGTAAAGGATGTTCGAATGGTACAGTTTGAGGCAAATCGGGGGATTGTTTCCTTTTTTGCAAAAAAAGCCAGAGAAAGTGCCTTTGAGGGGCTGTTTGCTGTGGTTTCCGATCCTGTGGATCCCTTATGTAAGGCGGCATTTTTAGCGAGTAATACCCTTGAAAGCGGAGAATTTGACGGAAAAGGCTTGCGCCCTGAGCAGATTCAAGGCTACGGCTTAGGGGTAATGAATGCCCGTGCTGCCTATTATGCAAAAAAAGACGAACGTTTTTCTTCCTTTTTAAAGGAGGGCAGAGCTTATGGCCCGCATGGGCAGGATTTGGTCATTGCCAACAGCATAACGGCTTACGACGACAGTCTATCCAAAGAACTAACTCAATTGGCCATTGATGCTAATTTGCGCACCAGAGAGCTGGGCTTTAAGCCTTATGTGGCACCTGCCATTTCCTCGGCGGCAATTTCCTTACTTTTAACCCTTAGGGGAGAATGGCATTACAGCTCAAACTATTTGGGCGGGGTGTATATGGGTTGCAAAAACCGTACCACACCTTGGGGGTTGGAGATGGAAAGTCTGCCTCTGCCAAAGCAGCTTTATGCCCGATTGGAAAAGGCCTTCAATGGACTGGAGGGGATCAAATGAAGGAAAAACTAACCTTGGTTTATCCCCGATGTGAGGATGCCATCCGCACAAAACGTCTCTTTGCTTTATTGGAGGAGGTTCTTCAGCCCTATGATGTGGAGCTGATTGAAACGGTGGATGCCTTTCATCCATTACAAAACCGCCGCATTATTTTTGCAATTCCCTTGGGAATTTCGGGGATTAACTTGGAATATTTTCGTTTTTTAAAGAAAATGAGAATTGACCCTACCTTTTTTGAGGGAAGCGTTGGGGGGATTATTATTGATGGCGAAAGCGAGCTGTATACAAAATCTGTAGCACGAGGGCTGATGTTTACAGCAAATAAAGGTGGCTGCTCCTTCCCTGGGCGCGCCATGGTTGAGGGGACAAAGGATTTATTAAACTACAATATTCAGGCAATGAATCTGGAAACGGATAACCTCACAGCTTACCATATTTCTGCAAGGCAAATGGTGAAACGGGTGATGGACTATGAGCCGTTGCAAAAAAAACAGGCGAATATCCTTGTGCTTCATGCCAGCAATTACAGTACATCTAACACGGCAAGCCTTTGGGATATGGTAAAAGGACATTTGGAACAATGCAAGGTTACGGAGATTTCCTTAAGAAACGGCACCATTCAAGATTGCAGTGGCTGTCCCTATCGTATGTGTATGCACTTTAGTGAGAAGGCCAGCTGTTATTATGGCGGGGTGATTACCAAGGAGGTTTACCCGGCAATTTTGGCTTGCAATGCGCTGGTAATTCTTGCACCGAATTATAACGATGCATTAAGCGCTAATGTAACGGCCTTTATCAATCGACTCACAGCATTGTTCCGGACCAATCAATTTTACCAAAAGCATTTGTTTGCCATTGTGGTTTCCGGCTACAGCGGTGGGGATATTGTGGCGGAACAGCTGATTAGTTCATTAAGTATGAATAAAACCTTCCGTCTGCCGCCCAGATTTTCCATGGTGGAAACGGCGAACGATCCCACAAGTATTTTCAAGGTGGAGGGAATTGAGGAAAGAGCCGCTGCCTTTGCACAAGGGATGATAGAGGTTTTGGTGGAAAAATAACCGTTCCTTTGGAAAGATAGAATAGTTTACAAATCGTTATGGACGATATTCCTAAATTTCCATGAAAAAAATTCCGTTTTTTCCTTATTTAAAAGCAATCCCCCATCCCGTGAAAGGGATTGGGAGATTGCCAAAGGATTTTTATTTTCCGCTTCCACCGTAGTTGGAAAGCACACGGGCAGAGGGATCGTTTACATTGCAGCCCTCCCATTCCTTGTTGGGCATCCAGAAATCCTTGACCATTTTTGCCTGACCGGGATAGTATTTTTCAAAAATCTCGCGATACATCAAGCTTTCCTTTGTGAAAGGAGTTGCGAAATCGAATTTTTTACATCTTTCTTCAAATTCCTCGTCGGTGCAAATGCTCTTGGCATATTCCTTGAGGTCATCCACCATGGAGTGGCCAACGGCATCGCTAAAGGCAGCTTTTTCACGATATAAAATGGAGTGGGGCAGCCAATCCCCTTCAAAAGCATGGCGCAGAAGATACTTTCCAATGCCATAGGTGTTCAGCTTCATTTCGGGATCGATGGACATGACGTAGCGAACAAAGGCTAAATCGCCAAAGGGCACTCTTGCTTCGATGGAGTTTGCTGAAATGCAGCGGTCAGCGCGCAAAACATCGTACATATAAAGCTCATCCACACGCTTTTTGGCCTCTTTTTGGAAAGCCTCAGCGGAGGGCGCAAAGTCCGTATATTTGTAGCCGAAAAGCTCGTCGGAAATTTCCCCTGTCAGTAAAACCCTTACATCCGTTTTTTCATGAATTGCCTTGCAAATCAAATACATCCCCATGCTTGCGCGAATGGTGGTAATATCGTAAGTGCCAAGGGTATAGATGACATAATCCAACGCTTCCAAAACGTCTTCTCTGTTAATGATGATTTCCGTATGATCCGTATGGAGATACTCTGCTACTTCTTTTGCATAGCGCAAATCGATAGCGTCCGTTGCCATACCAATGCCAAAGGTGCGGATGGGCTTATTTAAAATTTTTGCAGCAACGGAGCAAACCAAGCTGCTGTCCAAGCCGCCGCTTAACAAAAAGCCCAAGGGCGCATCGGCATCCAATCTTTTTTCGATACCCTGAACCAATAATTCGCGGATTTTTGTGCAGGTTTCTTCTAACTCGTCTGTTGCGTAGGTTTCAACACTTGTCAAATCGCAATAGCGAACAAATTCGCCATCGGCATAGTAGTGACCGGGAGGGAAAGCAGTGATTTCCTTGCAAAGCCCAACCATGTTTTTTGCTTCGCTGGCAAACACAATGGAACCATCCTCACAATAGCCGTAAAATAAGGGGCGAATGCCAATAGGATCTCTGGCAGCAATCAAGGAATCCTTTTTGCTATCATAAAGAATCATTGCAAATTCGGCATCCAGCATTTTGAATAGCTCCAAGCCATACTCATGATACATAGGCAAAATGATTTCGCAATCGGAATTGCTGATAAAGGTATATTTTTCCGAAAGCTTTTCCTTCATGGCACGGAAACCGTATAATTCACCGTTGCAAACCACGGCATCGCCGTCGTAGAGAAAGGGCTGCATGCCTCTTTCCGTTAAACCCATGATGGCAAGGCGGTGAAAGCAGAGCAAGCCATCGCCAACTGGGAGAGTGCGAGACATATCTGGCCCTCTTGAAACCGTACGCTCAAAGCACGCCATTACTTTTTCTAAATCCTGTAATTTTTCCAAACCCATAATTGAACACATAAAAAAGCACCTCCGAATTTATTTATGCAGCTAGTTATCCTAAAAAATAATTAGGACGAATAGCTGCTATCCGCGGTGCCACCTAAATTACTGTAATATACAGTCTCTTTCTGGGTTCAATAAAACCCGCGTCCCGTAACGGGGGACAATCCGTCTCACCTACTGCTCCTAAAAAGGAGGTTCAGATTGAGGCTAAGAAGTGTTATTCATACAAAAGCCTACGCAAAGTTTCCACTATCCTTTGCTCACTGGGGCGGTTTTCTTGCATTACTTGTCTTCCTCAATGCCGTTTTCGATTTGTGTGTATTTTACACCGCCTTTTATTCGCTGTCAATAGTCAAAATTCGGGAATAAAATAGTGAAAATACACTGGGCTATGTATTATCACAAAAAAAATCAAAAGGTTTAACTGTTTGCAAACAGATATGGAGATGGAAAAGACAAATGTACACCCACTAAAGCTGAATCTTGCACAGTGTATTTTTCGAAATGATGGAATTCATTATACATTCTTGTGAATTTCGTTTAATTTTTAGTTTTTTGCAGGGGAATATTTTTGTTGACAGTGAACAAGTGAACCCATATAATGACGTGGTATACAGCGAAGGGGCTGCGGTCAGACGCATTGCCATAAGGGACAAAATTTCTCTTATGGCCGAGCGTCTATCTGCAGCCCCTTCGATAAAGATGAGAATAATGAAACACAGTAAAAGGAGGCTGGAAGATATGGAGAATAAGGTTCCTGAATTATTTGGCTCAATGGTTTTTCATGAAGGCGTGATGAAGGAAAGATTACCTAAAAGCACCTATAAAACAATGTGCAAGGTAATGCAAGAGGGAAAGCGGTTAGACAAGGAAGTAGCGGATATTGTAGCAAATGCTATGAAGGACTGGGCCGTTGAAAAGGGTGCTACCCACTTTACACACTGGTTCCAGCCAATGACAGGGATTACTGCGGAAAAGCACGACAGCTTTATTGCACCTGCCGGTAACGGTTTGGTTATTATGGAGTTTTCGGGCAAAGAGCTGATTCAGGGCGAACCTGATGCATCCAGCTTCCCTAACGGCGGTTTGCGTGCTACCTTTGAAGCAAGAGGCTATACTGCTTGGGATCCCACCTCCTTTGCATTTATTAAAGACGATACATTATGTATTCCCACGGCGTTCTACTCCTATGGTGGGCAGGCGTTGGATAAAAAAACACCCTTGCTGCGTTCCATGGAAGCCTTCAACAAGCAGGCAATGCGTATTATCAAGTTATTTGGTGATTCCGAAACAAGCCGTGTGAATACAACAGTTGGTTCCGAACAGGAATATTTCTTGATCGATAAGGGTGTTTATTTACAGCGTAAGGATTTGGTTTATTGCGGCAGAACCCTTTATGGTGCAAAGCCTCCGAAGGGTCAGGAATTAGACGATCATTATTTTGGTACAATCAAGCCCAGAGTAAAGGCGTTTATGAGTGATTTAAATCAGGAGCTTTGGAAATTGGGTATTTTGTCAAAAACTGAGCATAACGAGGTTGCTCCTGCGCAGCACGAATTGGCACCTATTTTTACAACGGTAAACATTGCTTGTGACCACAATCAGGTTACAATGGAATTGATGAAAAAGGTTGCAGATAAGCATGGTTTGGTTTGTCTGTTGCATGAAAAGCCCTTTGATGGCGTAAACGGCAGTGGAAAGCATAACAACTGGTCTATTTCCACAAACAAGGGTGCAAACCTTTTGGAGCCCGGCGAGTCTCCTGCGGAAAACACAAGATTCTTATTATTCTTGGTTGCGTTGATTAAAGCCGTAGATGAATATCAGGATATGCTGCGCCTTTCCGTAGCCTCCGCTGGTAATGATCATCGTTTGGGTGCAAATGAAGCACCTCCTGCCATTGTTTCCATGTTCGTAGGTGAGGATTTGCAGGCTGTTTTGGATAGCATCGAAAGTGGTGCGGAATATGCAGGCAAGGACAGAGAAATGATGAAGGTTGGCGTTCATGTGCTGCCTAGATTCTTCAAGGACACCACGGACAGAAATAGAACCTCTCCTTTTGCATTTACAGGCAATAAATTCGAATTCCGTATGCTAGGCAGTGCAATTTCCATTGCTTGCCCGAACTTTATTTTGAATACAATTGTTGCGGAAGAATTAGCTCAGTTTGCAGATCAGCTTGAGGTTGCTGAAGATTTTGCTACCGCTGCAAACATATTGATCCGTAAGACCGTGGTTGAGCACAAGCGCATTATTTTCAACGGCAACAACTATGCGGATGAATGGGTTGTTGAAGCAGAAAAAAGAGGCTTGCTGAACCTGAAAACAACGGTTGACGTGTTGCCTTACTACTTAAAAGAAAAAAATGTAACTGTATTTACAAAGCATGGCGTTTTGACAGAAGAGGAAATTCATTCCCGTTATGAAATTTTGATGGAAGGCTATGTAAAAGTAGTACATATTGAAGCATTGACCATGATAGACCTTGCAAAGAAGAGCATTATGCCTGCGGTAAGTGCTTATGTAAAGGAATTGGCAGAAACCGTTGCTTTAAAAAGACAGATATCTGCTGCAATTAATTGCACAAGCGAAGAAGGCTTGGCAATGGAGCTTTCTGATTTAAGTGCAGCTTTTGTTGAGAAAATTAAAAAGCTTGAGGATGCTTTGGCTAAGGGAAAAGAAATGGAAGATGGCAAGGCAGAGGCTGAGCACTACAAAGATGCAGTTATTCCAGCTATGACAGAATTGCGTGGGATTGCTGATAAGATGGAGGAAGAGGTTGGAGAAAAATATTGGCCTTTCCCTACATACGGTGCATTGTTATTTAGCGTTCTGTAAGCTGGATTCATTTTAAGAATGACAGAACAAGATTTTCTAATTACATTGAATTGCTTCCCAATAAAATAGATAGTTAAAGAGTGTCGGGTAACCGGCACTCTTTGATCGTCGAAAAAAAGAAAATTTTGTAACAGGAGCTATGGCTTTTTCTAGTTTTATGGTATACTGTATAAATTGGGGGTGAGCCACATGAATGAAAAACACAAGGAAATTTTACAGACGATTCAAACCCGTTGCCTCGACGGGAAAGAGTTGGATTTAGCGGATATGATTCGTCTTGACAGCTCTTTGACAATGCAGGAGCTGCTGCAGGTAATTCCCGTTTTGGAGCAGCAAGGTTATATTGAAGTGATTCAAATTGATATGTGCTGCGGTGCGGATTATATTCTTACTGGCATTACAAAACAGGGAATAGATTATTTGCAGTCCCTTTTATGAGCGGGTCGTGCTGAGATCTACCACAAATTTCTTACCGACGAACAAAAAAAAGTTGGCCAAAAAGCACGAGTATTTTTGATTGAAGAAAGACAATGCATGCCGTAGAATGATTAAATTCTCCGGCTTTTCTTATGAAACAAGAAATAATCTTTTTTTCACAATTCATGAAGTGAAATGAGTATTTTTTCGCCATCCGTGCAGCAAAAAAAAGCTCACGTCTCTAGAGGATACAAAAATAATTTCCTTGCGTTTAATTGCTGCCAATGATAAAAAGAATAAACTACTTTTCTAACAAAAAAACGAAAAAATGCCTGAAAAATTCGAGTTTGTCTTTTATTGTTGAGGAATATTAAAAAAGATTGTTTAATGTCCTTTTTATCAAAATTTTGTTTGATTAAGATAATAAATATGATAAAATAATAGATATATTGGTTTTGGGGGATTGGTGGGTGATGTATGAGAAGGATAAATCTTTCGCTATTTTCTTTCGCAATTATTGTAAGCTTTTTGATTTGTGGAATTTCAATTGTATTTGATGAGAGAAATCTTGCCTTTAACCAAGAGCAGGTTACCTTTTTAAACAAGGACTGGTTTTATCAGACAGAAGATGGGAATGAGGTGAAATTTACTGCTCCAGGCAAGGTTCCGACTATGCTGGGAAAACCTTTTGAAATATATACAACCTTCCGTGAAGCAGTGTCTGCTGGGGATTTTTTGGGATTTCGTTCGTCTCAACAAGAGGTTTTTATTTCTTTGGATGATAAAGTGATATATTCCTTTGAACAGGCGGAGCATGTTCCAACTTTGCCAAGATCTCCCGCCAGCGCGTGGCATATTGTAAAAATGCCGGAAATTCAACCCGGACAGGTGTTGGAAATTTCAACCAAACCTTTTTACCGGAGTTATCAGGGAGAGATTAGTGAGATTATGCTAGGCAGTAAAAGTGCCATTTTGTTTCAAATTGCTGAAATGTATTTGCCGGCAGTATTTATGAGCATTTTGGTTTTAATGTTTGCGGTGATGTTGTTTATTTATGGTATTTATATCTATAAAGTTCGACGTTCTAGCAATTTGATTTATTTGGGGTTGTTTGCATTTTTGTTAGGCATTTGGTTTTTCGCAGAGTCAAGGTTTGTTCAGTTTTTCTTTGGAAATGTATCAGTGATTTATCAAATGGTTTTTCTTTGTATTGCTTTGATGCCCATCCCTGGGCTTTTATTTTTCATCAATGCTTTGCAGCCCAAGAATCAATGGCATTATGATTTATTATGTATTGTAGCAGTAATCAATTTTTTTGGAATGGTAATTGCACAAACCCTAGGTTTTATTGATTTTTTTGAGTGGATGCCCATTTCTCATATTATTATTATCTTGGTGATGCTTTTATTTTTTCATACTATGGTGGAAAGCATTCAAAACGATTCCTATAAAAAATCAAAGTTTATATTTGTGGGCTTTAGTGTGTTTATTTTTTCTGGAATTCTAAATATTATCTATTTTTATTTATCCGATCAGTTTGACAGCGCAATTTTTCTTCGCCTTGGGACATTGCTGGCGTTAGGGATCATTGCAAAGGGTGAAATAAACAAGAACGTAGAGTTGATTCGAATTGGCTTTGAAGCGGCGGCATATAAAAAAGCTGCCTATACAGATGCGCTGACACAGCTTGGGAATCGATATGCCTTTGACACAACCTTAAAGGAATTGGAGCAAACCCAACCCGATGAAAATCTGGATAATGCAATCTGTGTTTTTGATGTGGACGGGTTGAAATTTGCCAATGATTCCTATGGTCATTGGATGGGAGATCAATTGATTTGCAGCATGGCGGATAGCATCAAAACGGTTTTTTCAAAAATCGGAAAATGCTTTCGCATTGGCGGTGACGAATTTGCCGTTGTTCTTCAGGGAGAGCGAGCGGAACTGGAAGGCTATTTAGACAAGCTGAGTGAGGAAATTAAGCGAAATAATGCAAACGGACACAGTAATTTGAGTGCATCATGGGGAATGGCGTTCCAATCGGATACCCGTGGGAACAACATTTATGAAACATTTCAGATGGCGGACGCTTTGATGTATCAAAATAAAGAAATAAAAAAACCAGAAAAGAAGGAAATAGGAGCGACAAAAACAGGCGAAATGCAACTTGATATTTATAGAATAGAGAGATGAATTCTATTCCCCAAAGAACTTTTGACTGGCGAAAGAGAATACAATATACTGTTTTTGTAAAATCAATTTCAAATGAAAAATCAGAAATGTTCATAGACTGGTTCTATGGGCATTTTTATTTTTCATAGATGTTTGCG
>JAQUSU010000026.1:14036-28876 GCA_028710085.1 Anaerotignum sp. | reverse complement strand
AATATATAGTTGTTGCATCAAGTAGTACTCGGCAAATTTATGTGCGATTCTCTTCAAAAAAGGGTATATGAGAGTTCGAATCCAGACACAGATCAGAAATCACTGAAAGACATCACCAAAACCGATTACCTTTTTGACAAGCGAAAAAAGCCAGAAAAAGCTTGATGTCATGCGGTTTTCACCGCAGGACATCTTTTCCAGGCTTTAATTATAACGGAGAAGGAGGGATTTGAACCCTCGCGCCGCGCAAACGACCTATACCCTTAGCAGGGGCACCTCTTCAGCCACTTGAGTACTTCTCCAAATGCTTACTGCCAAAATATCATACCATTTTTTATAGGCTTTGTCAAGTCCAAACTATGGGTAATATTACTGCATATTTTTACCTTCTCAAACGAGAATTAAATCATAGGGGCCATGGATTTCACAGCCCCCATGTTGAATAAATTATTTCTTTTTCTCTATTTTTTGCAAGCCGCCCATATAAGGACGTAATACTTCAGGAATCAGCACCGAGCCGTCAGCCTGCAAATTGTTTTCCAAAAAAGCAATCAACATTCTGGGAGGTGCGGCAACGGTATTATTTAAGGTATGGGCAAAATATTTTTTGCCATCTGCCCCAGTCACACGGATGCCCAATCTTCTTGCCTGTGCATCGCTCAAATTGGAACAGCTGCCGATTTCGAAATATTTCTTCTGTCTTGGGGACCATGCCTCTACATCTACGGATTTCACCTTCAAATCTGCCAAGTCACCGGAGCAGCATTCCAAGGTGCGTACAGGAATATCCATAGTACGGAATAAATCCACTGTGTTTTGCCACAGCTTATCATACCACATAGGGCTTTCTTCCGGTTTACAAACAACAATCATTTCCTGCTTTTCAAACTGATGAATACGATATACGCCACGTTCTTCCAGTCCATGGGCGCCTTTTTCCTTACGGAAGCAAGGAGAATAGCTTGTTAAGGTGTAAGGCAGCTCCTCTTCCTTATTCATTGTATCAATGAACTTACCAATCATGGAATGCTCACTGGTACCAATGAGATACAAATCCTCCCCTTCAATTTTATACATCATGGCATCCATTTCCGCAAAGCTCATAACACCTGTTACCACGCTACTGCGAATCATAAAAGGTGGAATGCAGTAGGTGAAGCCACGGTCAATCATAAAATCTCTTGCATATGCCAAAACAGCAGAGTGCAGACGGGCAATATCCCCCATTAAATAGTAGAAACCATTCCCTGCAACTCTTCTTGCAGCTTCCAAATCAATGCCATTGAAGCTTTCCATGATTTCTGTATGGTAAGGAATTTCAAAATCGGGCACAACAGGCTCGCCGTATTTTTGCACCTCTACGTTTTCGCTGTCATCTTTCCCAATGGGAACGGAAGGATCAATGATGTTAGGAATTGTCATCATAATTTTTTTGATTTTTTCCTCAACTTCTTTTTCTTTTACCGTTAATTCATCAACACGAATTGCCTCCGCAGCAATTTTTTCTTTTACCTGCTCGGCTTCTTCCTTCAAGCCCTTTGCCATTAGCCCACCAATTTCCTTGGAAAGCTTATTTCTTTCAGCACGAAGCACCTCTACCTCTTGCTTGATGGCTCTGTTTTCAAGATCCAAAGCAAGCACCTCATCTACCAAGGGCAGTTTATTTTCCTGAAATTTTTTCTTGATATTATCCCTTACAGCATCGGGATTTTCTCTAACAAATTTAATATCTAGCATTTTTTTTCCTCCTTCAATTCTTCTAATCTATTCAAATTGGGGAATCGGCATAAATAAAAAAACCCCCGATCCCATAAAAAACAGGGACGAGAGTATTTCCCGCGTTGCCACCCAGATTGCCCGAAAAAATTCCGAACCTCTTAAAACAGCGATAAAGGGCTTACCCTTCCGACTTTCATCGGCGGCTGAGAAAGTGGAGCATTTTCCTTTTCCACCGGCTCACACCAAACGCCGACTCTCTGAAGAAATACAGAAAACTTAGCTTTCCTATGGACGAATTATCGTCACACACCATTTTGTCACATTATTATATACCAAATTGCAGTGAAAAATCAATAGTTTTTTCCCACCTTTTCATTTCAATATGCATTCGGGAATTTTTCCGCTGTATTATGTTAACCAAGTATGAATTTCTCGATTACTTCTGCAATGGCATCCTGCTCACACCGATTTTTCGTCACAAAATCCGCTATTTCCTTCACTTCCGGATCGGCATTGGCAACTGCAATTCCTAAGCCTGCTTTTTTAATCATAGAAATATCATTGTCACTATCGCCCACTGCAATCACCGATTGTATTGGAACGCCTGCTTTTTTTGCTGTCTCTTCCATGATATTGCCCTTGCTGACGCCTTTTTTCACAACCTCCATAAAAATTTTGCTGGAAAAAAAACAATCCAATTCTTTTCCCGCAATATCTTGAACTTTTTTTTGCAGTATAAGCAATTTATCCCGCTCACCGGTAACGAGGGATTTTGTAAATTCCCCTTGATATTTCAATGGCTCTTTCATAATTTTAACGCCACTCCCCATAACCTGGCAATAGCGTTGTACCCGTTGGGTTTCTCTTTCCGCAATAAAAACGCGGTCATCATAATAATACAATTCCAATCCAAGCTCACGGGCGAATTCCACAACAGGAGCGTAAATTTTAGGGGAAAAGCTTTCCCGAATGGCAAGGGACATATCCTTTAGGTTATAAACGGCACCGCCATTTTGGCAAATGACATACCCCTCCCCGCCAATGAGATTTAGTTGCTCCAGATAGCGTTCCACACCAAATAGGCCTCTTCCTGTACAAATTACAAATTGCACGCCTTTTTTCACTGCTTTTTGAATTGCTATTTTATTCTTTTCTGATACTTCAATATCATTTTTTAATAATGTTCCATCCATATCAGAAAAAATCATTTTGTAAGCCATAATTTTCTCCTTTTACACTTTTTTATCAACAGATTGTGGATAACTATTTGGATTTCCCTTGGCATGCTTCCCTGATTTTCTGGATATATCACAAAGTTATCCACAATTTCCACACTTTTTATACACATATTCACATTTTCTAAGAAAAAAAGGTGGTATTAAGAAGAACAATGTAATTCTTCCCTCCACCCTTTTTTTATTCAATTTCTTCTTCCTCTTGCTTTTCTATGAAAACTGGCTTCTCCTGAAAATTACTTTCTTCTTCGGATTCTTCAAATTCTTCTTCCGTTTTTTCCGTTTCATCTTTTAAAATTTCCACGGCGGCAATTTGACTTGCAATCATTTCTTCTTGCAATATTTGCTCTTTCTCAGCTGAGGTAACATCGCCTAATTCTTCACTTACTTCTTTGACAGTTTCTTCTTCCTTTATATCAAGTTGAATTTGTTCCTCCATAACCACCTTATCTTTTTTACGGAAGGATGGCTTAAATTGAATTTTTACCACCTTTTCATGCTCTGGCTGATAAGCATGGTCTTTTGCCATTTGCACTGCTCTTATTTCTTCTTCGGAAAGCATATAAATGCTAACACCCATTTGAATGGGCTTCGCATAGGTGAAAGAACCGGTACGGCTGTGAATTCCATTTAAAACAAAGCCATTATCCTCTCCATCCAAAAGGGCCAAAGCAAAGCAAAGGTTGCCACCCATTTCTTCAAAAGGATTATAGCGTACCAATCCAACTTTTTGAATGTTGCTTTTCATGGTTTTATCCAAATCCGTTACCATATCCAAAAGCTTCTGGTATTTTTCTTCAATCCCTTTTGAGGATTGATAATATTTTTCTAATTTCATTTCTAAATTATGGCTTGGTCTACGATTTGCACCCATAAAAAAATCGTATTTTTTCTTCTGTTTTCCTAACTTCATAAATAATACGATACATAAAATGAAAAGTACAAGAACCGCTATTCCTAACCCTAAAAGAATATATATGATATAATCTTGTAACAATTCCATTATAATTATCCTTCCATTCTTTTCATAATGGTTAAAAGTCTATCCAAATCTTCCTGAGAATAGTACGTTATTTCTATTTTTCCTTTGTTTTTCATTTGATTGATATGAACCTTTGTTGAAAAAATAGTTTTCAATTCGTTCTCAACTGCTTTTTGGTTTGCATTGCTTATTGTTTCATTTTTTTCTTTTTTGGGTTTTTCCTTTTTATTCAGCTCCGCTTTTACCAACGCTTCCGTGGCTCTTACGCTTAATTCTTCTTCAATTACATATTCTGCTAATTCAAATTGATGCTCTTTATCTGTCATGGATAGTAATGCCCTTGCATGTCCACCTGTCAGCTTATTTTCAATCACAAAATTTAATACTCGTGCATCAAGCTGTAATAAACGCAGAGAATTGGTTACTGCGGAACGGCTTTTCCCAACCTTTGCAGAAATCTGTTCCTGGCTTAATCCAAAAATCTCCTGTAAACGATGGTAGCTTTCTGCCTCTTCGATTGGATTCAAGTCCTCCCTTTGTAAATTTTCCACAAGGGCTGCCTCAAATGCCTCAGCATCCTCCCATTTCTTTTCTATTACAGGGATTTTTTTCAGTCCGCAAATTTTCGCCGCTCGCCAGCGCCTTTCCCCAGCTATAATTTCATAATATTCGCCATTTTTTCTTACAATAATGGGTTGAATGACTCCATATGCTTGAATGGAAGTTGCCAATTCCTCAAGGGCTGTTTCTTCAAAAAATTTTCTAGGTTGTTTTCGGTTTGGCTCAATCATATTGATGTCCAGTTCCCAAACGCCGGATTTATTTACTTCTTTTCCTGTTTCATTGAAATCTTCCAATTTATTGTTAATGAGTGCTTCTATTCCCTTTCCTTTGGAACCAAGTCCCATTTTTTTTGCGGTCATAAATCAGTTCCACTCCTTTTCTATTACTTCTTCCGCTAAAAGTGCATAGCTTTCTGCTCCCTTGGATTTAGGATCATATAAATGAATGGGTAGGCCGTGGCTTGGCGCCTCACCCAAACGAACATTTCTTGGAATGATGCTGCGATACACATTGTTTCCTAGGCTTCGCTTTACTTCCTCTACCACCTGCAACGACAAGTTTGTTCTTGCATCAAACATGGTAAAAACAATTCCCTCAATTTCCAAATATGGATTTAGACGTTTTTTTACTAAGTTTATGGTATGTAATAGCTGTTCCAGCCCCTCCAACGCAAAATATTCACATTGAATTGGCACCAAAACGGTGTCGGCGGCCGTGAGGGCGTTAATGGTAATTAAATTTAAAGAAGGCGGACAATCTATAATAACAAAATCATATTCCTCTTTTATTTTAACCAATTCTTCCTGCAATATATATTCTCTTTTATTTCTTCCGATTAATTCTATTTCTGCACCTGTAAGACTGATATTTGCGGGAAGTATTTGCAATCCCTCAACACAAGTTGGTTGAATCACATCAGTAATTGTTGCTTCGCCTAAAAAAACATTATAAATGGTTAATTCAAAATTATTTTTATCAAGACCAAAACCACTGGTTGTATTCCCTTGCTGATCTGCATCAATAATCAGAACTTTCTTCCCGTTTACTGCCAAACTGGCAGATAGGTTAATTGCCGTTGTTGTTTTACCAACACCGCCTTTTTGATTGGTCACCGCGATAACCCGAACTTTGCCCATAAATTCCACCACCCTTCTTTCTTTTTCTACAAAAATTATATCACATACCTTTGTAATTGGAAAGAAAAACAGTAATGTTTCACGTAGAACATTACTGTTTTGATCTTTCTTGAATTTTAATGTTTCACGTGAAACATTATTTTCGCAAAGGATTAAAGAAAACACGAATTGCCTTTGAAACAACCTTTAACTCAAACGGCATTTTCGGCCCCATTTCTCCGTCAACCGTTGATTCCATAATCTTAAAATCATCCTTTAAGCATTCAATCTTAAAATAACTGTCTCGAATATAAAGAATATTCTTTTTATCGTTGATATGCTCACCCGTTAACATTTTTAGAAACACAGGAGATAATTCTATTAACGATCTGGCGCGAATGGCTAAAAATTCAAATAAACCATCCTGAATGGATGCCTGTGGCGATAATTTTGTAAATCCTCCCGTACCAGCACTATTCATAATCATATATAAATATAAATCATCCTCAATGACTTCCTTGCTAGTTGTAATACGGAAAGGTATTTTATGGAAGCTTGGGAGCTGCTCCACACCTTTTAAATAATAAGAAAGATTACCAAGAGCATTTTTCATATCCTTATCCACCGTTTGTGAAACATTGGTTAAAAGCCCACCGGCGCATACATTGATAAAATAGGTTTCGTTATTCACAAGCCCCAAATCAATTGGAACCGGCTTTGCACTTACAATTGCTTGACAAGCTTCCTCCACCTGCCCATTTTTAAAACCAAGATAAGTTGCAAAATCATTGGCAGTCCCCGACGGAATAATTCCCAAGGGAATGTTCATTTTTCGCCGCATCATTGCATTAAGCACAATATTAATGGTGCCATCTCCACCGGAAACCACAATTATATCATAATCATCAGACATTTCCTTGACATGCTTTTCAATATCTCCCTCCACCATAGAACGAAAAGGGTGAACTTCAAAGCCACCTCGCTGAAAAATTCCAATACAAACATCCAAATCAAATTTAAAACTTTTGTTTCCAGAAAAAGGATTATATAATAGCTTTAGCTTTTTCATGCTAAAACACCTCACTTCTACATTTGTTCTGGCGCATCGATACCTAAAAGCCGCAAACCTTCCTTCATCACTGCTTTCACCGCTACCACAATCGCCAGTCGAGCCTGACGTACATCTTCTTCACTGCTTAAAATTGGATTGTCGTGATAAAATTTGTTAAAGGCCTGTGCAATGGCAACCAAATGTCTGGTTACAATAGAAGGCTCCAGTCTATTTGCAGCATCCTTAATTTTTTCTGGATAAGCCTCCAGCAACTTGCAAATATCCAAGGAAGCTTCATCCGTAAGGAAATCATATTGAATATTCTCGAAAGAAATTTCGCCGGCACGCTTTAAAATGCTGCAAGCCCGGGCGTGAGTATACTGCACATAAGGCCCTGTCTCCCCATCGAAATTCAGCATTCTTTCCCAAGAAAAAACAACGTCCTTGATACGGCCATTATATAAATCATTAAAAATAATGGCACCAATCCCCACCTGTTCAGAAACCAATTCTTTATTTTCAAGAGAAGGATTCTTTTCTTCAATAATTTTTTTTGTTTCACCAATGGCCTGATGCAGTAAATCTTCCATCAAAACCACATTCCCATGACGGGTGGAAAGCTTTCCACTATCCAAGCTAACCAAACCAAAGGGAACATGAATCAAATCCTTATACCAATCATACCCCATCTTATGAATCACTTCAAAAAACTGGGCAAAATGCAAATTTTGATCCAACGCTGTTAGAATTATACATTTATCAAAATCATAGGTTTTTTTACGATACAACGCCGCAGTGATATCTCTTGTTGCATAAAGGGTGCCACCATCCTTACGAATAATTAGGCACGGAGGCATGTTATTATCCTCCAAATCAACAATCATAGCTCCTTCGCTTTCCTTGAGAATATTCTTCTCTTTTAATTCTTCCACAACCGGCGCCATTTTATCATTATAAAAACTTTCCCCTGTATACGCATCAAATTTTACACCAAGCATCTCATATACCCGATCAAATTCCTTGATGCTAATCTCATAAAACCATTTCCAAAGGGTAAGAGCTTCTTCATCCCCCTCTTGCATTTTCACAAACCAAAGTCTGGCTTCATCATCCAACGCAGAATTTTTCTCTGCTTCATCATGAAACTTCACATAAATACGCATCAATTCCTGTATTCCGTTGGACTCTACAGCCTCCTTCGAACCCCAATTGCGATACGCAACGATTAATTTTCCAAACTGAGTGCCCCAATCGCCCAAATGATTGATCCCAACGCAATGGTAGCCCAATTCTTCATGAATTTTATAAATTGCATTCCCAATGACTGTGGAACGCAAATGTCCAACATGAAAAGGTTTCGCAATATTAGGGGAAGAGTAATCAATTACAATGGTTTTGCCATTGCCAATGGTACTTTTTCCATAGCTTTCCTTTTCCTCTAAAACCATAGATAAAATTTGTTGGACATAAAAGCCTTTATGAATAAAAAAGTTAACATAAGCCCCTACCACCTGAACATCTTCGATAAATTCAGACTTGTCCAGCTTTTCAACAATTTCCTGTGCAATCATAGGGGGTGCTTTACGAAAAACCTTTGCTAAACGAAAACATGGAAAAGCAAAATCGCCCATTGCCTTATTTGCGGGGATCTCCACCGTGCTCAAGGCATCCTCCAAAGAAAGATCCGCTGCTTTGGCTAAGAGCTTTGCAACCTCCAACTTAAAATCCATATATATCCTCCATTCAGAATTTCCAAATTCCTTTTTACTAACGATAAGAAAATAGTGCAACTTATATAAAGTTATCACATAATCCCAGTAAAATCAAGGAAAACTCCTCTTTCCATGGCTTTTATCCTTTCACAAAAAAAGACACCCAAAATAGAGGCATAAATCTCCGCCCCACTTCAAAGATGTCTTTATAAAATCAGATTTTAAATCCATCAACCATATTTTACAGTCAAATTTACATAAGAAATATGCTCTCTCATGACCGCATATGCCGTTTGATAATCCCCATTTTTAATTGCATTCAAAAGCTTTCCATGCAAATCAATGGTAACATCAATGGCACGGGGATTTTGCGTAAGGGATTCCCTCAATGCTAGCCGAATCCCCTTTTCAAAGGATTCCTTCGCTGCAATCATTGTGCTGATCAAAAGCTTATTATGGGTGGCTGCTGAAACCTGCATATGAAACATTGAATCATAATCCACAAATAAATTTACGTCGTGCTTACTTTCAATCATTTTTTCATAGCAAAAAGCTAAATTGGCGATATCCTCAGGCATTGCACGTTTTGCCGCATAGCTTGCCGTTTCAGCCTCTAACATATACCGAAACTCCAAGAGGTCGCCCAAATCGGAATTCTCCACTGTAATACAAAAAGGAGCGATATTTACAATATTGTCAATTTCATTGATAAAGGTACCAGCCTTCGACCGTCTGATAAAACCGAACACAGCCAAAGCAGTATAAGCCTCTCTTAATGTACTTCGCCCTACTCCCAACATATCGCTGACAATATTTTCATTTGGCAGCATATAGCCTGTAGGGAATACCCCACTCATAATTAATTCTTTGAACCGTTGGAACAAATTTTGCGAAATATTGCATTTGCCCAAATCTTTGGTTAAATAAGAAACGTTCTCCGCAAGAAAATCTCTTTCCATGACGATCCTCCCATATTCCTCCCGTATACTTCAGTTTTGTCAACTATGAAACTATTTTAACACCGTTGTCGATGCATAACAAGTGCTTTCATTCTTTTTCAAAAACATATTCCTCCTGAATGTCAGAAAGAGGAATCTCACGGTTTAAAAGAAAAGAGGCGGTTTCCTCATGAATTTCCTCTAAACGAGCTTGGTCTTTTTTGCGCAACAAACGGTCTTTCTCACTTTGTTCTAAGGTTAACATTTCATATACACTACGCACAACAAAATGGTTTTCATCCTGCGCATTGCGAAATTGTGTCCAAATTGGCACAAAAGAAACCTCTTTTACATTGGGCGGCTCATTTCCAAGCTGCTCAACAGTTAAATGCAAAATAATAGAAGCATTTCTCGGCGGCGTTGTTTGGGAAGAAATAAAATTTCCCATGGAATAAATGATAAAACCGTCATGAACCCCATCCCCATGATCTACCTTTCGATACTCCATGGGCTGCAAAACATGAGGATGACTGGCAATCACAATGTCTGCACCGGAAACAAACATCAAATCCGCCCAATCCTGAAACACTTCCTTGGGATAGATTTCATATTCGTTGCCCATATGGGGCATTACCACCACAACATCCGCATTTTCCCTTGCTTTTTTAATATCGGCTACCATTTGGTCATTGTCAATGAGTTTTACCAAATATGTATCCGGAACCGTAATGCCATTGGTACCATAGGTATAGGATAAAAACGCAAATGTAATTCCATTTACATCCCTGTATAAAATTTTATCCCTTTCCTCAGCCGTTCGGTAGGTTCCCATATGCTCAATTCCATATTCATCCAGCTTGTCCAAGGTGCGAATCAATCCAGCCCTTCCCGTATCCATGCAATGATTGTTTGCAGTGGTTAAAATATCAAAGCCGGCATCTTTTAGTGCATCTAAAAAGGAATCAGGTGTATTAAAACAAGGATACGAGGAATAAGCCCTCTCATTTCCACCAAAGGTCAATTCTAAATTTCCTAAAACAAGGTCATATCCACCAAAATATTTTTTTGCATCCTGAAAGTTATGCATAAAATCATAAGTACCCGTAGCTGGGTCATATGCCTCATTATATTGATAATCGTGCACCATAATATCTCCCACAACAGCAAGGGTTACTTCCTTTACAAGGGGCTTAGACAAACCGGCAGAAACAGAATAGTTTGACTCATCCTTCATAGAGCAAGAAGTAATAAATAAACAAGCAGTGACGATCAAAAATAGCTTTTTTTTCATTTGACACCCCCTAAGAAAAAAAGCCTGATTGCTATGAATAGATTTGCTTCAGAAATCCTTGCAATACAGGCTTTTACGCTTAAAAAAATATCTGTTCAAAAACATTTTTCCGCAAAAAAGAAATTACACCAAACCCACTAAAATCAGTACTTCCTTAGCTATTCTCTTCCTGATTTAAACCTAAAGCCGTACCATTTTTAATAGAACGACGGCAAATATAAAAGATAAACCAAGATAATAAAGCCGGACAAAAAACCAAAATAAAATAAATCCAATTTTTCCAAGTAAGTAAAATCCAAATAGAGAGCAGCACCATGATAATTGGCAGGATCAAACCAATCCATTTTCCGTTTGGCCTGCTTGCAACAACCCCTTCAATAAAAACCATACAAACAACCAAAGAAATAAGCTTCCCCACGCCTAATATAAATTCTATATCCCACATCTTCCTCTACACCTCAATCATTTTGTTTATGTCTATTTCGATTCTAGCAGTATAATGAATATTTGTCAAATATTCAGCAAATTTTATAATAAATCTAGAAATATTTCACAAAATAAACCAAATATATTTCAAGTTAATTTTTTTGCATTTTTAGAAACATATAATTGCTCATCTGCATTTTTTATTGCTTCTTCAACCTTTCCAAAGCCTTTTTTATAATGTCCGCATCCAATGGACACCTTTGGAATTCTTTTATCCTTTTCCATACATTCAGATAACTTTTTCATAAACTCTTTTTTTGTATTTAGAACGAGTTTTTCATCTGAACTTTTGGAAATGACACAAAACTCATCTCCACCAATCCGAAAGCATAACCCTAAATTTTGAAAAGTATCTTTGATGCAACAAGCCACTGTGTATAAACATTGATCACCAAACTGATGTCCATAGGTATCATTTACAATTTTAAAATCATCAATGTCAAAATATAAAATATACGCTTCCGCTGCATCCGCAATACGCTCCACCTCACACTCATACGCCCGACGATTAAAAAGATAGGTCTGCGCGTCATATTTTTCACTTAACTCACAAAAATAGGCATAATAAATTGTGGTGGAAAGCGCAACACAAATCCAAGTGGTATGTGCCATAGGCAATAATATTTGAATGGTTGTACCAATTACCATAAATAATAAAATTAAATAAAGAATATGGCTATTTTTTGTTTGATATCTTTGATCCGTTTTTACCGTTTCAAAAATAAGTAAAACTCCGCCCAAAATAAGCGAGAACATATAAAATCCAAAAAAGGGTCCGTGGAAAATAATATTATGGGCAGAAACGTAAAAGATAAACCCAAAAAATGGGGAAAGCAAAGTCAATATTAAATTTATGATTGCCGGTAAAAACCATAAAATCATTTTATAAAATTCAAATTTGCAAAAAGCTAAGGTAATAAAAAGTGGAATAAACGGAGAAATTGATAAACTTATTAAATCGCAGATTAATCTATGTATTCGAAACTCAGTATAAGCCACGCCAAAATAGTATATTGCAATTTCAGCAAAAGTAACAATCACGATTCCCATAATAGCAAGGGTAAAGAATAGTTTCATCTTTCGATTCAACGTCTCATTATTGATAATTATAATGCAGAGCAACAACATCGCCATAGCACTAACGATACCTAAAGAAACATAATGCAGTATCATACTATCGCCCTCTTTCGTATATTCATTTATAAAACTTTTGTTATTTTACATAATAAAAAACTATAAAAAATTAAATTTTATATTATGATATATTCTATTTTAATGCTTTCTTATGAAAAAAGAAATACTATTTTTAAATAATTAAATACAAATTAAATTATTATAAAAATAAAACTGCACCTTCTATAAGCGCAGTTTTATTTTAAACTATTTACTCAGTAATTTCAGCCTCTATTTCTTGCAATTCTTCTACTTCCACTTTTATATCCTCACCGGATATTTTTGCAATACCCACAACAGAAATACCATTATTTAGGTTTATCAGCTTCACGCCTTGTGAAACACGGCCAACTCTTGAAATTTCCCTTGCTCTCAAACGAATAATGACGCCTTCTGAGGTCATGAGCATAATCTCTTCGTTATCTTCAATCAAAATTACCCCCGTCAGCAGCCCTGTTTTCTCCGTTAATTGATGGATTTTAGAGCCCTTACCGCCACGATACTGCTGGGTAAATGCTTCGGTTTCGGTACGCTTGCCATAGCCTTTTTCCGTTACATTTAATATCTTAGCACCTTCTGCAATTTTAACGGCAGAAACCACATAATCCTCCTTACGCAGCGTAATAGACTTTACACCCGTTGCCGTACGCCCCATAGGACGCACATCCTTTTCGGAAAATTTAATGCCCATACCTTTTCTTGTTGCTACTAAAATCTCATTGCTTCCGTCAGTCGTCATAACTGAGATTAGATTATCGTCTTCCCTTAGGTTTACGGCAATCAAACCGCCTTTTCGGATATTTGCATAGCTTGACATCTCCGTTTTCTTGATAATCCCCTGTTTTGTAATCATTACAAGGTATTCATCTTCCTTAAATTCTTTTACAGGAATCACGGCCGTAATGCTTTCACCGGGGGCAATTTCCAGCAGATTCACAATCGCCATACCCCTTGCGGTACGCCCTGCTTCGGGGATTTCATAGCCCTTCATGCGGTATACCCTACCCTTATTGGTAAAGAACAAAATCGTGTCATGGGTGGAGGAAAGGAACATATCCTTTACAAAGTCCTCGTCCCTTGTCTGCATACCAACAATACCTCTGCCGCCTCGGTTTTGGCTCTTATAAGTATCCAAAGGTGTACGCTTAATATAATTCAGGTTAGAAAGGGTCATAACGCAGGTTTCTTCCTCAATCAAATCCTCGATGTCAATTTCACCGGGATTTTGTACCAATTTGGTACGGCGTTCATCGCCAAATTTATCACGAATTTCTGAGATTTCATCCTTAATCACGCCAAGCATTAATTTTCTGTCTGCCAATAAAGATTTAAAATATGTGATTTTTTCCATTAAATCCTTATACTCCGTATCAATTTTATCATGCTCCAACCCCTGCAAACGGCGAAGCTGCATTTCCAAAATTGCCTGAGCCTGCACCTCAGAAAGCTGAAAACGCTCCATCAAGCGTTCCTTTGCATTATCATAGCTGGTACGAATAATACGAATTACTTCATCGATATTATCTATTGCAATGCGCAGACCTTCCAAGATATGGGCTCTTTTTTCCGCCTTCTCCAAATTAAACTTGGTTCTTCTTGTGACAACAATTTCCTGATGCTTCAAGTATTCCTCAATAATTTGTTTCAGGTTTAAAACCTCGGGCTTGCCATTTACCAACGCAAGCATAATAGCGCCGAAGCTTTCCTGAAGCTGGGTAAATTTATAGAGCTGGTTTAAAATAACATTTGCATTTACGTCTTTTTTCAGCTCAATAATAATTTGAATATCATCACCGGCAGAAGCGTCATACAAATCATTGATGCCTTCAATGCGTTTATCCTTTACCAATTCGGCAATTTTCTCAATCAACCGAAGCTTATTGACCATATAAGGGAGTTCGGTTACTACAATTTTTTCACGGCCATTTGGCATAGGCAGAATTTCCGCCAATGCACGGACTAAAATTTTGCCGCGACCGGTGCGATAAGCCGCACGGATTCCGCTTTTCCCAAGGATCGTTGCGCCTGTCGGGAAGTCAGGGCCTTGGATCAGCTCCATCAGTTCTTCCACGTCGGTATCCTTTTCATTGATTGTATTTTCAATCATACAAACAACGCCGTTAATGACCTCTGTCAGGTTATGGGGCGGGATATTGGTTGCCATACCAACTGCGATACCCGAAGAGCCATTAATCAGCAAATTAGGGATTCTAGCGGGCAGGACAGTGGGTTCTTTTTCGTTTTCATCGTAGTTTGGTACAAAATCAACGGTATCCTTTTCGATATCCGCCAAAAGCTCCGCTGTAATTTTGGACATTCTTGCCTCGGTATAACGGCTTGCAGCAGCGCCGTAGCCGTCAATAGACCCGAAGTTACCATGGCCGTCTACCAGCATATAACGCATTGAGAAATTCTGCGCCATACGCACCATTGCCTGATAGATAGAGCTATCACCATGAGGGTGGTATTTACCCATGGTATCACCCACAATACGCGCCGATTTACGGTAGCTTTTATTGGGGTCAAGGTTCATTTCGCTCATAGAATAAAGGATACGTCTTTGCACCGGCTTCA
>JAQUSU010000026.1:0-13936 GCA_028710085.1 Anaerotignum sp. | reverse complement strand
ATCCAACCTTAGGAAAACGTAGTTTTCCGTATCGGGTCAAGGGCATAGCCCTTGCTAGGTGTTAGGGACAGCGTCCCTAAGGTCTTGACCTTTCCTTTGACCTTTCCCTTGACCTTTCCCTTAAAAGTCCATTTCGGCATACTGGGCATTTTCAGCAATAAATTCCCTTCTTGGCTCTACACTGTCGCCCATAAGCATGCTGAATATCTCGTCGGCAAGTAACGCATCACTAATGTCCACTTTTTTCAAAATCCGGTGCTCCACAGCCATGGTTGTGTCCCTTAATTGGTCAAAGTCCATCTCACCAAGACCCTTGTAGCGCTGTACATCCTTAATCCCCGTTTTGCCGATCTCGTTGTATAAAGTCTCCAGCTGTATATCGTCATATACATAATAATGCTGTTTGTTCTTCTCCACACGATATAAAGGCGGCTGGGCAATGTATACCTTCCCCTCCTCAATCAACTGCGGCATATACCGATAAAAGAAGGTCAATAGCAGCGTACGAATATGCGCGCCGTCAACATCGGCATCGGTCATGATTACAATTTTATGATACCTCAATTTTTCAATATCAAAATCCTCAGAAATCCCCGTGCCAAAAGCAGTAATCATGTTTTTAATTTCCTCACTGCCCAAAATGCGGTCGAGCCTTGCCTTCTCCACATTCAAAATTTTCCCGCGTAAAGGCAAAATCGCTTGAGTTCTGGGGTCTCTTGCTTTAATGGCACTTCCTCCCGCAGAATTACCCTCTACAATATAAACTTCGCATTCAAAGGGGTCTTTACTGGTACAATCCGTCAGCTTGCCGGGCAGCCTTGTATTTTCCAACCCGGTTTTACGCCGCACCAATTCTCTTGCCTTTTTGGCCGCGTCACGGGCTCTGGAAGCCATCATACCCTTTTCCAGAATAATTTTACCAATCGTTGGATTTTCCTCCAAATAATAGGTCAAATATTCGCTTAAAACACTTTCCACAGCGTTCTTTGCTTCGCTATTACCCAATCTTGCCTTTGTCTGCCCCTCAAATTGCGGATTCTCAACCTTGATACTGATGACAGCAGAAATACCCTCACGCACATCATCGCCGGAAAGCTTTTTGTCCGCATCCTTAACCGCACTGATTTTTTTTCCGTAGTCGTTTAAGGTTTTTGTTAAGCCGCTTTTAAAACCGATTAAATGCGTACCACCGTCAGGCGTATTGATATTATTTACAAAGCTGAAAATATTTTCCGTATATCCATCGTTATACTGAAAGGCCACTTCAACCAAAACGCCGTCCTTCTCGCCGCAAGCATAGAAAATATTATCATATAAGGGCTGACGGCTTTTGTTGATATAGGCAACAAATTCCTTGATACCGCCTTCATAGTGGAAGGTACGGTTCTGTTCCAAGCCCTCACGCAAATCCATGAGATTAATTTTCAAGCCTTTTGTCAAAAAAGCCGTTTCCCGTAACCGCTGCAATAAAATATCATAGGAAAAAACCGTTTCCTCAAAAATCTCCGCATCAGGCAAAAAATGAACAAATGAGCCATGCTCCTGAGATTCACCAACCACACTTAATGTCGTTACGACATCGCCACGGGAAAACTTTTGCTCATAAATCTTTCCATCGGTAAAGATATCCACCGTCAACCACGTTGACAATGCATTCACAACAGAAGCCCCCACACCGTGCAAGCCGCCGGAAACCTTATAGCCCCCGCCGCCAAACTTTCCACCTGCATGTAAAATTGTGAAAACAACCTCAACCGCCGATACCCCTTTTTGGTGATGAATCCCCACGGGTATGCCACGGCCATTATCCATAACAGAAATGGAATTATCGGGATGAATCTTCACCGTTATTTCACTGCAAAACCCAGCCAAGGCTTCATCCACTGCATTATCCACTATTTCGTAAACCAAGTGATGCAGGCCTCTTGCACTGGTAGAACCGATATACATCCCAGGACGCTTTCTAACAGCCTCCAAGCCTTCGAGCACTTGGATTTGACTTTCATTGTAATCTGATGACATAAAACATCTCCTTCAACTAAATCTTCTTGGGTTCTTCATCGTTTCTTTGTGCCAAAGAAAAAATAGGTTTGTATTATGAAACCTATTTTTGAATCAAATATTCTAGGCAAAAATTTAAAATAATTTACGCATAATGAACAATTTTATTTTGTTCAGCTATGTATTTTTAAAATTTAAAATACATTTCATAATTTTTCAGAAGCAAATAATAATCTGAAGTTCGTTTAAAAAAAACCCAGAAATAATTTTTATATTTTTCGAATCAAAAATTTTACGTTACAAAAGACATTATACCATTAAAAAGCAAATTCTACAAGCAAAAACCTTATATTTTCAAGGAAAACTTAATTTTTTAATTCATATTTCATTTTTTTTTCTTCCTTAATAATAAGAAAAAGTAGTTTTTCAATAATTTTCTATATTTATCAAATACATCCATCATTAAAAAAGGTGTAATCCCATTTTTTTCAATTACACCTTTTTTTGAAAACATTTAATTTTTCGACAATATCCGCCCATTTTCAACATAAAACAAATTTTCATTGCGAATATATTTTTTCACAACATCCTCTATGCCTGTACAGGTTAAAAAAGCCTGCAAGCCATCTATACTTTCCATCAAATATTTTTGCCGCTTTTCATCCAGCTCAGAGAGCACATCATCCAACAATAAAACAGGTTCTTCCCCCGTTTCCTCCCGAATCAGATCAATTTCTGCCAATTTTGCAGCCAAAGCCGTTGTTCTTTGCTGCCCTTGGGAGCCAAAGCTCTTCACTTCCTTGCCATCAATGGAAAATAAAATATCATCCTTGTGGGGGCCGTTATTTGTGGAACCCAAATAAATATCCCGCTGTAAGTTACGTTTGATGCGCTCAGCCATTTGCCCAAGCTCACAATTTGGCCGATATGTGATTTTTAGATGATCTAAACCACCTGTAAGGGCATTTAGCTTTTCGGCGGCAATTATATCAAGCCTTTGCAAAAAAACCTTCCTAGCCGCCATAACGCGTTCACCGAAGTCAATCAACTGTTCGTCCCACACAAAAAGCGTTTCCTGCAAGGAAGGCTTTTTCTGAATTTCTCTTAATAAGTTGTTTCGCTGCTTCAAAATACGGTAATATTGCTGCAAATCATAATAATAAATTCGACTCAGCTGACAAAGCTCCATATCCAAAAACCGTCGTCGTTCCCCTGGGCCTTCCTTCACCAAAGCAAGGTCCTCAGGAGAAAACACAACGGTATACAAGGTACCATATAAATCCCCCAGCTTTTTCACGGGAACCCCGTTTCTGGCAATGCCTTTTTTGGTATCCCGTTTCAAGTGAACATCAATACGCTCTTTTCTGGTGTTTTTATGAATCTGAATCCGAATATGGCTTTCTTCTTTCTCAAACCCGATCATTTGCCAATCAAATTTTGTACGCATGGACCTTCCCGTTGCACATAAATAAAGGGACTCCAAAAAATTTGTTTTCCCTTGGGCATTCTTGCCGTAAAACACATTGATTCCCGCAGCCGGAAAAATATGCAATTCCTCCAAATTACGAAAACCTTGCAAAGAAACCTCTGATATTTGCATAAATATCCACCTAATATACAATAAAAATAACTAAAATATTCAATTAGTTATAAAAATAACAATCTTTCATAGCGGGTCAAGGGCGAACCCTTGTAGGAGTTTGAGGGCAAAGCCCTCAAGGTCTTGTTCTTGACCTTTCACTTTCCCTTTACCCTTCGCTGCAAACAACCTTGATCGCTTCAAAGCCCTTTACCTCAACCACATCATTGGGCCGGATTTTTTTCCCTCGCTCCAGGGCAACCTCGCCATTTACATAAACCAACCCGTCGGCAAGGAACGCCTTCACATCAGACCCTTGGCCAATTAAGCCCGCAAGCTTTAGCACCTGCTGTAATTTAATAAATTCGGTATGAATTTCAATCTCCTGCATTCTATCGTCCTTCTTTCTAAAAGGTTAACATAAAATTTATTTACATTCTCAATGGAAGAATTAAATATTTAAATAAATCTCCCTCCATAGGCAAAATTGTGCAAGGACTTAAAGAAGCAGTAAAATGAATTCTTACCTTTTCTTCATCAATGGAACGCAGTGCTTCGATAAAATAACGGGGATTAAAAGCAATGGCGATTTCTTGGCCATCAATTTCAGCTGAAATTTCCTCAAAGGCCGTTCCCATATCACTTTTTGCTGTAATTTCCATGGATTTTGTCTTAATTTGAAAACGTACCGGCGTTTTTCTGTTGTCTCTGGAAACCAAGGAGGCTCTTTCCAAGGACTGAATCAGTTCACTTTTATTCACCAAAATTTCTGTTTTATAATCTTCGGAGAAGCTTTGCTCATAACGAATAAAATCCCCATCAATCAAACGGGAAACCATAATTGCCGTACCCAAATCAAATAAAATATGTTTGTCTGTGATATAAACAGAAACCAGATCCTCTTCCTCCTGAGATAAAATTTTATTTAACTCACTCAAGGTTTTTCCCGGAACAATCACTTCGGTTTTATCATAGCTGTTGATTAAATTATTTTTCCGATAAGAAATGCGGTATCCATCCACAGAAACAATATTTAAAAAATTCTCGTTAAATTCAAATAATTCACCGGTCAAAACAGGCTTTGCATTATCCTGAGCGATGGAAAAAAGCGTTTGACGAATCATGTTCCTCAAATCATTTTGCTTTAAAGTGTACACTTGATTTTGTTCCACCTCAGGCAAAGCAGGGAAATCCTCGCCACCTTGTCCCATAATTGTAAAATCAGATGAACCGCAAACAATGGTAACGGCATTTTTTTCATCCGTAGTAATGGTAACATTTTCACCATTTACTCTGCGAATAATATCATTAAAAATACGCGCCTCAATGGCAATTTCGCCTTTTTCAAAAATTTCAGCTTCAATAGAGGCAGTTTTTATCCCCAATTCCAAATCATTTCCCGTTAATAAAAATCCCTTTTCATCCGCTGTTAATAAAATACATTCTAAAATGGGTAGTGTGGTTCGATTAGAAACTGCTTTATTAACAATGTTGATGTATTGTAACAGCAGTTCTTTATTACAAATCAGTTTCAAGTTGTTCACAACTCCTTTTCACACAGGTTTTAAAAGAATAAATAAGATTTTAAGCGTAGTAGTCGTAGTAGGGGCTGTGGGTTTGTGGAAAAGTGCTTTTTGCCTAGAAAATCAGGCATTCTTGCTGTTGGTAAGTATTGTGGACACCGTGGGGTTAGATGAGCCACTTATCCACAGTATACACAACTGTCTGAATTGACAACGACTTGTCCACAGTCTATCCCTAGTGCGCTCCACAGTAAAATGTGGAAAACTATTGCCCCTTAATTTCCTTTTCCAGCTGCAAAATTGTGTTCTGCAATGCCGTATCAATTTCTAATAGCTTTTCAATTTTAGAAATGGCGTGAATTACAGTTGTGTGATCACGTCCGCCAAAGCTTTCGCCAATTTTAGGCAAAGAAATATCTAATAGTTTTCGGCATAAATACATCGCAACTTGTCGGGGGAAGGCAAGGTTTTTCGGCTTTTTACTTCCCTTCAAATCTTCAATACTAATATGATAATGCTCTGCAATGATTTCCTGAATCAAACTAGGGGTCATAGGTGCAGATGCATTCTCGCTGAAAATATCCTTCAAAGAATTTTCAGCCAAGGTAATAGAAATATTTTGGTTGGTAAGGGTTGCAAAAGCAACAATACGCGTTAATGCGCCTTCCAATTCACGAATATTGGAAGCAATATTTTTTGCAATATAAGCCATAACATCATCAGGAACGTGAAGATTATCCCGCTCTGCTTTTTTGCGAAGAATGGCGATTCTTGTTTCATAATCAGGCGGCTGAATATCGGCAATTAAGCCCATTTCAAAACGGCTGCGCAGCCTGTCCTCCAAGGTTTCAATTTCCTTTGGCGGACGGTCGGAGGATATAATAATTTGCTTGGTAGATTCATATAATGCGTTAAAGGTATGGAAAAACTCCTCCTGCGTACCTTCTTTTTTGGAAATAAATTGAATATCGTCAATTAAAAGGACGTCGATATTTCTGTATTTATTACGAAACGCTTCGTTTCTATTGTTCTGAATAGAAAGAATCAGCTCGTTGGTAAAGGTTTCGCTGGTTACATATAAAACTTTTGCATCATTATTATGGGCAAGAATAAAGTGGGCGATGGAATGCATCAAGTGGGTTTTGCCCAGCCCGGAATTTCCGTACAAAAATAAAGGATTGTAATTTCTGGCGGGAGCCTCAGCAACTGCCAACGATGCAGCGTGTGCCATACGGTTACTGTTGCCAACCACAAAAGAGCTAAACACATATTTTGGGTTTAAATTCCTAGGAATATCATTATTCGATTTTTGCATGTTTTTTTGATCCATTAATTTTTGAGGCAGTTCATTGCTCAGCAAAATAATAATTTCAAAATCATTTTTGGTTACCTGTTTTATCGTATTGCGCAGTAGATCGAAGTAACGTTTTTCCAACATATCCTTGGCTAAAGGATTTTCTACTTGCAAATATAAGCAATTACCCTGTATTCCATAGGGCGCAATGGGACGAAACCATGTTTCAAAGCTAACGGCGGAGCTTTCTTCTTCAATAATTTTTAATGCTTCGTTCCAAAAATCATTCAGTTGTTCCATTATGTACCTCCTGTTAAAATTTTGTGGATAACAGAATAGTTATTCACAATCGAATGAAGCTGGTTGTGAACGAAATTCTGTTTTTGAATAGACAAGCCTTGGTTATTCACAGTTAATGATTCCTATTTACCCACAAAATAAACAGACTATTGTTGAAAGAAAAACTTGAAATATCCTAATTATAGGCATGCGCTTAGAAAAAAGGAATAAAGTTTTCAAGAGGTTTTTCACAGAAAAATTAAGTTATGCACAGGTTTATCAACAGTTTGTGGATAACTTCCTTTTGGCACGGTAAAAATAATGTGAATTTTGTGGATCCGCTTTCTAATACCTTGAACATAGTATAACAAAAGTTATCCACAACCGCAATCAAAAAATCAGTTACTTTACTTTAGAATAGATAAAAAAAGTAATTATTTTTTATGTAAATTTTTTTCAAAACGATATTCAACTATATATAGTAAAAAAAAAATAAAAGAAAACAACATCTTTGATTGAGAGAAATTTTTTTTGGAAAAACTTTCTTTCCCTTAAAAATCCCATGATTTTAAGGCTTCTATGTAAAATTTTTTCTTGACGTTCCTTTTCTTTTTTACTATAATAGTAGCAGTGCTCATAAATTGGGCAGTGAAACCCTGCAACAAAGGAGGTGCGTATAACTATGAAAATGACATTTCAACCGAAAAAGAAACAAAGAAGCAGAGAACATGGCTTCAGAAAAAGAATGTTAACAGCCAACGGCAGAAAAGTGCTTGCAGCAAGAAGAAAAAAAGGTAGAAAAGTATTATCCGCATAATCCTCATACCAAAAGTATATTAGGCCGCTGTAAGTGGCCTTTTGTTCATATGAGGAAAGTTTTTGGCGGTGCCGAATGAAAGAAGGCTTGTTTTTATGAAGTTTACAGAATCTTTGAAAAAGAATTTTCAATTTCGGTATGTATACAATAGAGGCAGATCCATTGCCAACCGCCATTTGGTTATGTATGTAATAAAAAATGGGACACAGGGCAACAAACTAGGGATATCTGTCAGCAAAAAAGTTGGTAAAAGCGTTGTCCGTTCCCGTGTAACGCGTCTGATTCGAGAAAGCTATCGCAATATGGAGGACGAGCTTCGCTTTGGTTATGATATTGTTATCATTGCAAGAGTCATTTGCAAGGAGGCAACCTATCAAGACGTCAATGTTTCTTTGCGGCACTTATTGAAAAAACACCAATTACTGCTTTCTCAAGAAAGCAAGGAAGTTGGAAAGGAAGACGAAAAAGAAGAGAGATGAAAAAAATGGTAAGGAAATTTTTTTTGTTTTTAATCCGTTTTTATCAGGTGGGAATTTCTCCGCTGATTGGGCCTCATTGTAGGTTTACGCCCACCTGCTCTCAGTATGCTTACATTGCAATATCCCGTTATGGTATATTTAAGGGCACATATCTTGCCGTCAGAAGAATTTTGAAGTGCCATCCCTTCCATGATGGCGGCTATGACCCCGTTCCTTAAAAAATTCTATTGTCCGTGAGCTTGTCCTGCGGGGCAAAAAATTCTATTTGTTTGTTTAAGGAGGCATAAAAAGTGTTTGGAAGTGAACTGTTATCAAGTGTCGTTTTGACAACGTTTTCGTCTGTAAAGATGCCCGGCAGTATATTGGGCCCCATAGCAAGTGTTTTGGGACATGTATACAATATGCTCTTTAATGGGCTTTATGGTGTAATGAGTGTTGGCGTATTAGGCTTTGCAATCATTATATTTACGTTAATCGTGAAAATCATTCTGTTTCCGCTGATGGTGAAGCAGCAAAAATCTTCAATTAAGATGCAAATGCTTCAGCCAGAATTAGAAAAGATTAGAAATAAATATAAAGGACAAAAGGATCAGCTTTCGCAGCAAAAAATGTCCATGGAAATGCAGGATTTCCAAAAGAAAAACGGCGTTAACCTGATGGGCGGATGCTTGCCTTTGTTAGTTCAGCTTCCTATATTATATGCATTGTTCTATATTTTCCAAAATGCATATGTTTATGTGGATGTAATCGGTCAAAATTATACAGACATTGCAAATGCAATTTTGCAAATACCCCAAACTACCAGAATGGAAGTTTTCGGTCCCTATGCCCAGACCTTTGCAGACCATTACAAAAATGTTGCAATTATTAAAGATGGTTTTGATTTAAGCAATTTAAATGACATCGTAATGCTGGTTAATTATTTGGATGTACATTCATGGCAGTCAATTGTAACGCAGCTTGGTTCCAATGGAACAGCATTGGTAGAGCTATTGGCTACAAAGAATAATATTGAAACATTTATGTTCCTGCCCTTGGTAAGCCAAGCGGGACTGAAATGGCCTGGCATAATGATTCCTATTTTGGCTGCAATTACCACTTATGCCCAATCTAAAATCATGATGTCTATGACACCGCCTTCTGCCAATGGCGATCAGGCGAACCCTGCGGCTTCCATGACAAAAACAATGACATATGTAATGCCGTTTATGATGGGCTTCTTCTGTATTAGTATGCCGGCAGGTCTTGGTCTTTATTGGACAATCAGTAATTTAATCGGCATTCTTCAGCAGGTAGTCTTACAGAAACACTATAAGAAGAAATTTATGGGGGAGGCTGCTTAGGATGGATGAAATTAGAAAAAGCGGTAAAAGCATCGAAGAAGCGGTTGCTGCTGCCTTAACAGAAATGGAAGCGACGAAAGAGGAAGTTTCCATCACTGTGATTGACGAAGGCTCAAAAGGCTTTTTTGGTGTATTTGGCGGGAAAGAAGCAATTGTTTTGGTACGTAAAAACTTTAAACCCGAGCGTGCAGCAGAAAATTTTTTAAGAGAAGTATTTTTATCCATGGGGCTGATTGTAAAAATTGAAACACAATTAAAGGACAAGCATTTGCTGGTAAATCTGATTGGTAGCGATATGGGTATCTTAATCGGCAAAAGAGGCCAAACCTTAGATGCTTTGCAGTATTTGGTCAACCTTGTTGTGAATAAAAACAGCACGTCTTATATCAGTGTCATGCTGGATACGGAAAATTATCGTCAAAGAAGGAAGGAAACCTTGGAAAGCCTTGCTTTTAACCTAGCAAAGAAGGTAAAGCACACAAAGAAAAACGTAGTGCTTGAGCCAATGAATCCTTATGAAAGAAGAATTATCCATTCCGCATTGCAAAATGACCGCTTTGTAACAACCTTTAGCGAAGGGGAAGAGCCTTATCGTAATGTTGTGATTACTTTAAAATAAAAGCTGTTAAAAAAACCCGTTACAGGAGCACTTGTTACGGGTTTTGCTATATCCAAAGTCAAGGTATAAGGTCAAGGTATAAGGTCAAGACCTTGGGCTTTGCCCTCTCACTGCCCAAGATAGGGCAGACAGCGAAGCTGGCTTTTGCGTAGCAAAAGTGATGAAAACCTACTTGCTTTTTGAAAAAAGCAAGACCAAAAACTTTTATTAAAAACCGCATATTCATGCGGTTTTGGGGTGTATGATTAGTGTTTTTTATTTTCCTATCCTTCCCCGCAAAAACGAATGTTTTTGCCTATAAAAGTTTCGCTCAAGCCTTTTTAAAGGCTTGCAGAGTTCGGGACAGAGTCCCGAGGTCTTGACCTTTCACTTGACCTTATATCTTTGTCGTAAATAGGAGGGGTAAAATGAATAGATTGAATCAATTGGACGATAGTATTGCGGCGATTTCAACCCCCTTGGGTATGGGCGGGATCGGTATCGTTAGAGTTAGCGGGCAGGGCTGTATTGAATTGGTCGACCGCCTGTTTTCGGGGAAAAGCTCCCTTTTGGCTAAGAAAACCCATACCCTCTCCTATGGAAAAATCATTCACCATGGAGAAGTCATTGATGAGGTTTTGGTCTCTGTCATGAAATCCCCACATACCTATACAAAAGATGATATCGTGGAAATCAATTGCCATGGCGGTTCTTTGGTAACCCGAAGGATTCTGGAGGCGGTTCTAAACGAAGGCGCCAGACTTGCGGAGCCGGGTGAATTCACCAAAAGAGCCTTTTTAAATGGCCGCATGGATTTAACCCAAGCGGAAGCGGTCATTGACATTATCCATGCCCATACGGATTTGTCCCGTCAGGCGGCTGTGAATCAGCTGGAGGGCCGGCTAAAAAGCGCGGTGCGCTCTATGCGCCAGGAAATTTTGGATATGATCGCCGCAATCGAAGCAGTCATTGACTATCCAGAGCATGACGTGGAGGAAGAAACCTACGGAAATATGGAGCAGGCCGCTTTAAAAATATTAGCCCAAATGGAAAAATTATTGCAAAATGCCGACCGCGGTAAAATTATCCGCGAGGGCTTGGAAACCGTAATTGTCGGTAAACCAAATGTGGGGAAATCCTCCCTCTTGAATTGGCTTTTGGAGGAGGAACGGGCAATCGTAACCGATATCCCCGGAACGACTAGAGATACCGTTGAGGAATATATCAATATCGACGGCATCCCTGTGAAAATTGTGGATACGGCAGGCATTCGTGAAACAGGCGATTTGGTGGAAAAAATGGGTGTGGAGAAATCCAAGGCATATGCGGAAAAAGCCGACCTGGTTTTGATGATGCTGGATGGCTCAAGACCCTTGGACGAGGAGGATAAAGATATTTTGTCCTTCATTCAGGGGAAAAAGACACTGATTTTGCTGAATAAAACGGATTTGGCGCCAAGGCTTTCTATGGAAGAATTGGAAAAATTTATTCCCAAAAAGCAGCTGCTTTCCGTTTCCATTAAGGAAAATCGCGGGTTTGACGAGCTCATTCAGAGCTTAAAGGAATTATTTTTCAGCGGAGAAGGTGTAAAGGCGGAGGACGGTCTGTTGGGCAATACGCGCCATAAAAATGCGCTTTTTCAAGCAAAAGAGGCCATGGAGCAATGTCTGGTTACCATTCGCACCCGTATGCCCGAGGATTTTATTTCCTTGGATTTGCAAGATGCCAACCGTGCCTTGGGCGAAATTACCGGGGATGTGGCGGATGAAGAAATTATCGATAGGATATTTACGAAATTTTGTCTTGGGAAATAAAGATAAAAACATTGCTGCATAGCAATTCAGGGTGTCGATAAAATCAAAACCTTGAGGGCTTTGCCCTCAAACACCCACAAGGGTTTCACCTCAGCACTTTGCTGCGCAAAGCTGTCCGTTGGACAGATGGCACTTCTTTGCCATTGCACCTTGACCCTTTAGAAACCGCATAAATATGCGGTTTCAATAAAAGTTTTTGGTCTTGCTTTTTTCAAAAAGCAAGCAGGTTTGGGCGGCGCCTAAGGTTTTTCGACAGTCAGGCATTGTTGCATAGCAATTTTTGTTGAAATTGGTAAAAAAAATCGGAATAGATTGTGCCGAAAGCATTGCTTATTGCGTGAACTTATCCTAAAATAATAGGTTGAGAATAAAAATATAAACGAGGGAAGTTTCCTTCGCGTTACGAAGGAGTTTTAATAATGAACTATGAGGCGGGAACCATTGATATAGCTGTTGTGGGCGGCGGTCATGCAGGCTGTGAGGCGGCTTTAGCGGCGGCAAGAATGGGTATGAAAACCATTATGTTTGCCATCAGCCTGGACAGTATCGCCATGATGCCCTGTAACCCCTCCATTGGGGGTAGCTCTAAGGGGCATTTGGTAAGAGAGATTGATGCGTTGGGCGGCGAAATGGGGAAAGTGATTGATAAAACCTATATTCAAACAAAAATGTTGAATACGGGAAAAGGGCCTGCCGTGTATTCCTTGCGCGCCCAAGCGGATAAGGTGCGGTATCAGGCAGAAATGAAGCTTACCTTGGAAAGAACGCCAAACCTACGGATTTATCAAGGGGAGGTTGCCGAAATCTTAATGGAGGACGGCAAGGTTTCAGGGGTTGTGACGGCAGCGGGGGCAATTTTCCGTTGTAAAGCCGCCGTTCTTTGCATGGGCACCTTTATGCAGGGGCGTTGCTTGCATGGTGAGGTGATTGTGCCCAGCGGGCCGAATAATTTAATGCCTGCCACCGAATTAAGCCAGAATTTAAAGAATATGGGCATTCGTTTGTTTCGTTTTAAAACAGGAACGCCTGCCAGAATACTGAAAAGTTCCTTGGATTTGGATAAAATGCAGCCCCAATATGGGGATGAGAATATTGTGCCTTTTTCCTTTGAAAACACGGCGGAGGATATTAAAAGAGAACAGCTTTTATGCTGGTTGACCTATACCAACGAAAAAACCCATCAGATTATACGGGACAACTTGGATCGCTCCCCGTTGTTTGGTGGTGTTATCGAAGGGACAGGCCCTAGATATTGTCCGTCAATTGAGGATAAGGTGGTGCGTTTTGCCGATAAAGACCGCCATCAGATTTTTATCGAGCCGGAAGGCGAGGGGACGGAAGAAATGTATATTCAGGGGATGTCCTCCTCGTTGCCGGAGGATGTGCAAATTGCGATGTATCGTACCATTCCAGGCTTGGAGCGTTGCGAATTTACCCGTTTTGCCTATGCCATTGAATACGATTGCATTGATGCCACACAGTTAACGCTTTCCTTGGAATTTAAGGATTACAGAGGGTTATTCAGTTCCGGGCAGTTTAATGGCAGCTCGGGCTATGAGGAAGCGGCGGCCCAGGGGATTATCGGCGGGATCAATGCGGCTAGATATATTCAGGGGAAGGAGCCCGTTATTTTACAGCGGTCTGATGGGTATATCGGTGTATTGATTGATGATTTAATCAGCAAGGGCAGTAAAGAGCCATATCGTATGATGACAAGCCGTGCGGAGTTCCGTTTGCTTTTACGCCAGGACAATGCGGATCAGCGGATTATGCCAACGGGCTATGAAATCGGCTTAATTACAGAGGCACGTTACCTTGCATTAAAAGAAAAAGAGCGCTTGACTGCTTTGGAAATAGAGCGTGTAAAGGGGTTAACCATTGCGCCCAATGAAATAACGCTAGAGACCTTGGAGAAATACGAAAGCTCGCCCATTAAATCGGGGGTAAGGCTATCGGATTTAATCAAGCGGCCTGAGCTGGATTATGAAAAGCTGGCGGTTGTTGACGGGGACAGACCCGAATTGCCGGAGGCGGTCAAGGAACAGGTGAACATCCAAATCAAGTACGAGGGGTATATTGGGCAGCAGCTTAAGCAAGTGGAGCAATTTAAGAAGCTGGAAAGCCGCAAGCTATCAGAGGAGATTGATTACCAGAGCATTCAAGGGCTACGCATTGAGGCGAAGCAGAAGCTACATGCCATTCGCCCCAG
>JAQUSU010000025.1:13195-28997 GCA_028710085.1 Anaerotignum sp. | reverse complement strand
TCTGCCTTTGGAATTGATCCTTTGCAGTTTGGTATTATTATGAGTTTCAACTTATGTATTGGTTTGGTTACACCACCTGTTGGGATTTGTATATTAATGACAAATCAAATTGCCAAAGCAAACTTTGTGGAAACGCTAAGGTCATTAATGCCAATGCTAATACTATCCATTTTAGTATTGATGCTTGTAACATTTGTACCTAGCTTTACACTTTGGTTACCAAGCTTACTTCAATAAATTAATCAGATAATCTCATTTTTCAAAATAGATTTACCCTTCACAAAAGCCCTCTCCTGATATAATTAGGAGAGGGCTTTTGCTTTCTGACAGCAAAAGTAAAATTAAAAAATATTTGAGGCAAAATGATAAGAATTTGTATTAATTTTAAACGGGCTATAGGAAATTTTTATAAAAATTTCTTTAAAAAAAACAACAATAGTGGTATAATACAGCTAACTATGCAATCGAAAAAGGAATCTTTGATTTTCAAGGATTAAGATAGGAGGCTGGTTAATATGGCAGCAAAATTAGAAAATGAATTTGGTGTAATAAGCATTGAACGTGAGGTGATTGCAAGGATTGCGGGATATGCGGCGATTGAATGCTATGGCATTGTTGGTATGGCAGCAAAGAATATGAAAGACGGTTTTGTACAGCTTTTGAAATTGGAGAGTTTAACAAAAGGAATAAAAATGCATGTGGACCAAAACAAAGTAAGTTTGGATTTGCATATTATTGTAGAATACGGCACCAATATTTCTGCGATTGCGGATAATATCATCAGCACGGTCAAATATTCTGTTGAGGAATATGCGGGGCTTGAGGTAGAAGATGTAAAAATCTTTGTTGACGGTGTCAGAGTCGACAATTGAGTATGAGGAGGAACGATCGGTGAGTATTTTGAAGTTGAATGGCCTGCATTTATGCAGATTGATTATAGCCGGAGCGAATGAATTAACTGCGAATAAACAGCTGGTTGATGCAATGAACGTATTCCCTGTGCCCGACGGAGATACCGGTACAAATATGTCTCTTACGGTTTTGGCTGCGGCAAGAGAGTCTGAAAAGAGCAGCTCATTAAGAGTGGATGAAGTATCAAAATTAGCTGCAGGAGGCGCATTAAGAGGTGCAAGAGGTAACTCCGGAGTAATTACATCTCAGCTTTTCCGTGGATTTTCCAAAGGCTTGGAAGGACTTGAAGAAGCAAAGGTTACAGATTTGGCTTCGGCACTGGAAAGAGGCGTTCAAACTGCGTATAAAGCGGTAATGAAACCCAAAGAAGGGACTATTTTGACGGTGGCAAGAGCTTGCTCTGAGGCAGCTGCAAAATTATCGCTGGAAACGGATGATATTGAGGTTTTCCTCAGGGGTATTATTGAATACGGACATGAGGTATTGGCAAAAACGCCGGATATGCTTCCTGTATTAAAGCAGGCGGGCGTTGTGGATGCCGGCGGACGTGGCTTACTCTATGTTTTAGAAGGAGCGTTGAATTATATCAATTATGAAGGGCCAATTTCTATTGCTGAGACTACAAAGACGGAAGCGGTGAACTACGCTGTATTGGCATCCATTGAAAACGTGGATATTACCTTTGGCTATTGCACTGAATTTTTTATTAATATTCATGAAGCTGACGACGCCACAGTTCATATGTTAAAGTCTTATTTAGGAACCATTGGCGATTCTATCGTATGTGTCAATGATGAGGAAGTAATTAAAATTCATGTGCATACGGATCATCCCGGACTGGCACTTGAGAAGGCGCTATCTATTGGTAGTCTTAGTGGCTTGAAGATTGAAAATATGCGGGAACAGCATACAAATCATATTGATTTTACTACGAAAGCAGCTGCTACAGCTCATGCAGATGTTAAAATACAGGTACAGGAGAAAAAATCCCAGCTTCCGCCTAAGCCCATTGGGTTTGTTGCTATTTCTGCAGGCAAAGGGCTGTGTGATATTTTCAAAAACCTGGGCGTGGATGTTATCATTGAGGGTGGGCAGACAATGAACCCCAGCACGGAAGATATTTTAAATGCCATTGACCAAATTAATGCAGAGAATATCATTATTTTACCAAACAACAAAAATATTATTTTGGCAGCGGAGCAGGCGGTTGCGCTTTGTGAGAATAAAAAGCTTTTTGTGGTTCCCACAAGATCGATTCCTGAAGGGATCAGTGCTATGTTTTGTAACGCCGAAGGCCTTGGGGCTGAAGAAATGACAGAAGCTATGAGTGAAGCAATTCAGGCGGTTTCAACAGTTTCCGTTACTTATGCGGTAAGAGATACCTGTTTTGGGGATAAAGAAATTTCCGAAGGCGATATTTTGGGGATGCTGAACGATGAAATTGTTGTTGTTGCCAAAGACGTTGCAACGGGAACAAAGGAAGTGCTAAAACAAACCATTACGGACGATAATGAAATGGTTAGTATTTATTATGGTACCGATGTTGATGAGAAAAATGCAAATGAAATTGCAGATTTTATTAAAGAGAATTATCCCGATTGTGAAGTTGAGATTCAAAAGGGTGATCAGCCTTTATATTTCTATATTATTTCTGTTGAATAAGATTTAAAAGACCGCAAAGCTTGAAAATCAAGGCTTTAGCGGTCTTTTTTTGGGCAAGCGTACAAAAAGTGTAATGCTTTTTAAAGTATAAGAATTTTCTGGCATTCTTTAATAAACATGCAAATTGAAATGGGTTTCATGCATCACCGTAATTTCGTAAAAAACATCAATATTGCTGAAAGGTTGTCCTGAAAATATTAAAAGCTGAGCATAAAAGTTACTGATACAATATTGACTTACGATTCATTATACTGCGGAGCATGAATTACGCTTAATCTCCAAATGTGATTGAATAGTAAAGAATGGTTTGCTTCAAGCCGCAAGGACCGACGCATCCCAGAAATACGGTATCTTCTTCCTGGAAGCAAACTCCCAAAAGAAATCCAACCAAATTGACTAAGAACAGGAAAAAGTCTAATTGGTCTTCAAATTCATTGGTAGTACAATAGGTGAAAACCTTTGCCTGCCAAATTTTGCAAGGTCCTTGGGTAAAATCCCAATTCAAATTGAAATTTTGGCTGATATAGCTCAGTTTTTCTTCATCAGTTTTACCATTTAGGATTCGTAATACATCTTCTCTTTTTGACATCTCATGACCTCCTATTTTAATTGTTGTTTATGATATAGTATTCGGGATGTCCTATTTTTGACATTGAAATATAACGTACTCGTACATTTTTTTATTTTAGAAAAAGAAGGCTATGTCATATGGCAGCTGCTTGTAATGAGGCGTTGTTGAATTTCCATTTTTTGGGTTAGACAATGGGAAAGTAGCTTCAATAGTTTTGAATAAGGATTCAAAAATAATGAATAATAAACATTCCTTGTTTGAGTGAATATGTTTGATCCAAAAAACGAATTATGAAACAGCCTTACCGAACCGAATTATTTCATGGGGGAGATGTTAGAAAAACTTTTCATCTCCTTAAAAAAACACTATAATGTTAAGATACATAACAATGAAGCAGATTGTATTTTTATTTTTAGGTGAAAGAGGTGATTATATGGAATGGAAGGACCCCATTTCTCAGCTAAAAGGCGTGGGAGAGCAACGGGAAAAAAAACTAAGTCAGCTTGGGATTTATTCCATAGAAGACCTTTTAACCCACTATCCCAGAGATTATAAAGACCGTACCAGGTTGGCAAAAATAATTGAATTGGAAATGAATACGGAAAACACTTTTGTTGCTTGCTGCAAGGGAACTGGTGAAACCATGAAGCATGGAAGATTTACCCTTACAAGGCTCAAGGTGACGGATGAAACCGGCGAAATTGGCTTATTATGGTATAATCAGCCTTATATGAAAACCACATTAAAAGCGGGGGAATGGTATCTGTTTACGGGGAAGCTGCAAAATAAATATGGGCGCAAAGAATTTTCTGTTACTGAATGGGAGCGAATAGGGAATCATTTTGCGGGAGGAAGAATCATTCCCGTTTACCCAAGCGTTGAGGGGATTTCCCAGAAAATGCTCAGAGGGTTTATGGAGGCGGCCTTGGCTGAGGTAAAAGGCGGTTTGGCAGAGGATATTCCGTTATGGATACGCAAGGAATATCAGTTGGCAGAACGAAACTTTTCCATAGAAGAAATACATTTTCCAAAGACGGAGCAAGGCTTTTATGATGCAAGGCGAAGATTGGTCTTTGAAGAATTTTTTATATTACAAGGTGCATTATTTTCGTTAAAAGCATATCTGGAAGAAGGTAATCGGGGCTTTGTAATGAAACAAAAAAATGCAATGGACACTTTTCAAAAATATTTGCCGTTCCACCTTACCAATGCGCAAAAGAGGGTATTAAAGGAAATAGAAAAGGATATGTCAACAGGCAAGCAGATGAACCGATTGATACAGGGGGATGTGGGCAGCGGCAAAACTGCAGTTGCTATGGCGGCATCCTATTGGGTAATGCAAAACGGCTATCAGGCTGTTTTGATGGCACCAACGGAGGTGCTGGCACAGCAGCATTATCATTCTTTTTCGGCTATTTTTGATCCCCTTGGAATTACAACGGTGCTTTTAACGGGAGGACAGTCCGCCAAGGAAAAGCGGGCGGTCTTAGAAAAAATAGCTTCCGGAGAAGCAGATATGATTATTGGCACCCATGCAGTGATTCAAAAGGGCGTAGAATATCACAAGCTGGGCATTGCCATTACCGACGAGCAGCATAGATTTGGCGTTCGTCAAAGGGGTGCATTAAATCAAAAAGGCCAGGACCCCCATATTTTGGTTATGACGGCCACACCCATTCCACGAACGCTGGCGTTAATTTTATATGGAGATTTGGATGTTTCTATCATCGACGAATTGCCCCCGGGCAGACAAAAAATAGATACCATGGCAGTAGCAAGCAGCTATCACGAAAGAATCTATTCCTTTATGGAAAAGCAGGTTCAAGAGGGCAGACAGGCCTATGTGATTTGCCCTATGATTGAGGAAAATGAGAAGCTTGAGGCGCAATCGGTGTTAAATTTTACGGAAGAATTGCAGCAGAAGTTAAGTGACTGTAATGTTCGGTGCGTTCATGGGAAAATGAAGGCCAAGGAGAAACAGGAAATCATGGATTGCTTTGCAAAAGGAGAAATTCATGTGCTCGTGTCTACAACGGTAATTGAGGTGGGGATTAATGTGCCCAACGCAGTCATTATGCTGATTGAAAATGCTGAGCGCTTTGGTCTGGCACAGCTGCATCAGCTAAGGGGGCGTGTGGGCCGAGGCAGTGATAAGTCTTATTGTATCTTAGTTAGTGATGCAAAGACGAAAATTGCCAAACAACGGCTCAAGGCCTTGACAGATTCCGAGGACGGATTTGTCATTTCCGAAATGGATTTAAAGTTAAGGGGGCCGGGGGAGTTTTTTGGAATCAGACAGCATGGTTTGCCGGAGCTTAAAATTGCAAATATTTACGAGGACATGCCTATTTTATTGGAGGCGCAAACTGCGGCCAAAAAACTAATGTCGACAGACCCTTTTTTAAGGTTAGATGCACACGAGGGAATCAGAAAAAGGTTTGCTGGGTTTTTGGAGGGTAAACAGCTGGAGATATAATGACACTGATCAAAAGAGCGGTTTCCTCTTTGTGGGGATGACATAGGCAAGAGGATGCTTTCGACGGTATTAAAAAAAGTATTCCATGGGGATTTTGGAAAGATAAAGAAAAAGTCCGATTGCTTTCACTTGGTTCGCAATACGGACTTTTGCCTATGATTTTTATTCTTTTTTCAAAGAAGGGATTACTTCAACAACGCAATGACTTCAATTTCACATAATACATTTTTGGGGAGTGTTTTTACGGCTACGCAAGAACGTGCAGGCTTATTTGTAAAATATTTGCCGTAAATTTCATTGAAAGTACCAAAATCGCCCATATCAGCCAAGAAGCAGGTTGTTTTAATGGTATCGGCAAAGGTTAAGCCGTTTGCTTCCAAAACTGCGCTAAGATTTTTCATTACCTGCTCTGTTTGTCCTTCGATGGTGGTTGCTACGACATCGCCAACAGCGGGATCAATAGCAATCTGACCACTGGTGAAAAGGAAACCGTTTGCAGACATTGCCTGAGAGTAAGGGCCGATTGCTGCGGGTGCTTTCTCTGTGCTTGTAACTTTAATCATAATCATTACCTCCAAATTTTTTTATTCTCGTTTTGTATTCCTCGAAGTGATAGCTATATTTTAGACCAAAGACATTTTTTAGTCAATGTGTTTTTCTCACATACATGCAGTTTGTTCATTATGAATAAATTATTTACTTTTCTGTTTCTTTTTTTCCTAATTTCGGGTAAAATGAAAATAGTATGTATTTTTATCGAACAGAAAAATATACAATGGACAGAAAGGAATTTAATGTAATGAGTATTTTGGAAGAAATCCAAAGAAGACGGATTTTCGGTATTATTTCCCATCCCGATGCCGGTAAAACAACCTTAACAGAAAAATTGCTGCTTCATGGCGGTGCAATTCGCGAGGCAGGAACTGTAAAGGCAAGAAGAAACGCAAAGTTTGCAAAAAGTGACTGGATGGAGATTGAAAAACAGCGTGGTATTTCTGTTACATCTTCAGTAATGCAGTTTGAATACAATGGGAAGGTTGTTTCCATCATGGATACACCCGGACATAACGATTTTGGCGAGGATACTTACCGAATTTTAACCTCTGTGGACAGTGCTGTTATGGTGATTGATGCGGCAAAGGGTGTGGAGGCACAGACAGTAAAGCTGTTTAAGGTTTGCAGTATGCGCCAGATTCCTATTTTTACGTTTATTAACAAGCTGGATCGTCAGTCAAAGGATCCGTTGGATTGTATGGCGGACTTGGAGGATGCTTTGGGGCTGCCATCCACGGTGGTTACTTGGCCAATCGGGAATGGGCTGACCTTTGAGGGCATTTATGATAGACTGGAAAATAAGGTTTTTCTCTACCGTCAAAAGAACGGTATCATTGAGCTTGGAGCAAAGGGTGTTTTTGGTGATGCGCTCGAAGGCGTGATTTCTCAGGCGAATTTAGATATTTTGCGGGGAGAAATGGAGCTTTTGGACGGTGCAGGCAACGCCTTTGATTTACAGGAGATTAAAGCAGGAAAGCTTTCACCTGTATTTTTTGGCTCCGCTTTGGCAGATTTTGGCGTGACTGCATTTTTACAGCATTTCCTGGAATGGGCGCCGGCGCCAGGAACGAGAAAAACCATCACAGGGGAAGTACACCCCACAGATGATTTTTTCAGTGGCTTTATTTTCAAAATTCAAGCGAATATGAACCCTGCCCATAGGGATCGATTGGCGTTTTTGCGTATCTGCTCCGGAACCTTTAACAGGGGGATGACGGTAACCTTATCCAGAACGGGAAAATCCATGAAGCTTAGCCAGTCAACACAGCTGATGGCAAACGAAAGGGAAACCTTGGAAACCGCCGTTGTGGGGGATATTATCGGTATCTATGACAGCGGAAATTATCAGATTGGCGATACCTTGACAGATAGGAAGGAAAAGCTGTTTTTTGAACCTTTGCCAACCTTCCCGCCGGAATTGTTCATGCGTGTGCATGCTGTCAATTCCTTAAAGGCAAAGCAATTCCAAAAGGGTGTGCAGCAATTGGCTCAGGAAGGGGCAATTCAAGTTTACCATAACGAGTTTAATGACATTATTTTAGGTGCGGTAGGACAATTGCAGTTTGAAGTTTTTGAATATCGCTTAAATAATGAATATAACTCTGAGGTGCGCATGGAAACCCTGGATTATTGCGTTGCACGTTGGGTTAACCCTGCTTCTGTGGAAGATGTGAAGGAGGTTTTGCCGGCAAGAAGTACATTGGTATATGATCGTTTTGAACGGCCGATTTTGCTTTTCGCAAACCAATATACACTGAATAATTTTATGCAGAAAAATCCGAAAATTGAGCTTTGGGAGGCACTTAACCTCGATGATAGCGAATATCAAGAAGGATAAATTTTCCAAATGGGTGTTGACAAATCGACACCCATTTTTATATGATCCAATTTTATTTTAGAGAAAAGAGAAGTAAAAAGCAAAAATTGAAACAAAGTGTAAGGTGTTTCGTCTAAAAAATTTATGGCTTGCGTTTTACAGAGCAAAGGATTAGATATTTTCCTGCAAAAGAAAGGGTGATTTTAAATTACTTCAGCTTGAAGACAACCTTGGGTGTTGCCTAAACCTACTTGTTTTTTGAAAAAAGCAAGACCAAAAATTTCTACAGAACCCGCATACTATGCGGGTTTAGATGGGTCAAGGGTTTCACCCTTGTGGGTGTTTGAGGGCAAAGCTCTCAAGGTTTTGACTTTGTCTACGTTCTGGGGTAATTGCAAATTACTTTTGCTTCTCTTTGCAATCTATATTATGATATTGGTATTGATAAAGAAGAAACGGAGGTGATTCAAAAATGGCTGGGGAAATTTCTGCAAAACAAGGTAGTGAAAATTTGATTGCTCAAGCAAAGCAGGGGGATATGGCAGCCCTTGAAGCGTTGATTTTACAGCATGAAAAAATTGTTTATAACGTTGCCCTTAGAATGATGAACCATACCGAGGATGCGAAGGATATTTCACAGGAGGTATTTTTGAAGGCGTACCGAAATATCACCAGTTTTGACGAACGTGCAACCTTTTCTACATGGATCTATCGGATTACGGTAAATACTTGTATCGATGAGATGAGAAAGCGTAAGGGGAAGCAACCCCTATTTTTAGAGAATGAATTTGAGGATGAAGAGGGAACTTGGAAACAAGAAATTGCAGACGAGAGCGATACCCCTGAAGAAAGCTTAATGCGAAAAGAGGAAAAAAGCGAAATACTGATGGCGCTGAAGACCATTTCTGAGGATTATAAAACCGTTTTTATCCTAAGAGATATTCGCGGGCTTTCTTACGATGAAATTGCTGATATAACAGGGCCGGCACTGGGCACGGTGAAATCCAGAATTTCACGAGCCAGAAACCATTTGAAAAAAGAAATCTTTAAGATTTGGGAACGAAACGGCTCGGAGCCTCGTCATAATGCCAGAAAGGAGGGTGAATTCCATGAGCTGTGAGAAATGCAGGGAGTTATTGTGGGAGTTTTTGGAAGGAGAATTAGGGAAGGATGATGCGGCTTTTGTGTCGGCACATTTAGAGAATTGCCAAGACTGTCAGGAAGAAGCCAAGCAGCTGCAAAAAATCATGGATTCCTTGAAAAACCTTCCTGAGGAGGAGCTGCCTGAAGGATACCATGAGGAATTGATGGATAGATTGGCGATGGAACAGCAGGGGATGTCTTTGTTTGTTCCGAAAAAGCCTAAACATAGATGGAAGCAATTAAGCTTAATTGCAGCAGCAGTTGTACTTGTTGCAGCAATTGGAGGTGTGCAGGGCATTTTAGACTTGCGAGGAAATCAGAATGAAGTGACCATGGATATCAGTCAAGAGAACGATGGAAGTGGCAATGATGTTATGATGAAGTATTCCGTTGCGCCCAAAGAAAGTGGAACGGGCATGATGGAGCAAGAGATAGTGCAGGGTGAAGATATATCCTATGGACAAGGAGAAGCTTCCAAGGCGGAGCTGCAAAAGACTGTTGCCCAGGAACCAACAGATCAAAATGAGCAAAAGGCATCACAAAATGCGGAGGAGGTTTTACCGGAAGTTGTAAGCCAAAACGCACAGGAACTCACGGACAATACGGAAGATGAAGCGGTAGCCCAATTGCCTGAGGTACAAACAAGGAGCTTGTTGCTATTACAAGGGGACAAGGCAGAAGAAACAACGGTACAACAGCAAGTAATACTGACGGTTGAGAGGGAAGTGGGGGTAACAGACCAAATTAGCGAATTGGCCATTTCCCTTGGTGGGTATGAGGTGGAACGGACTTTGGAAGCGGGAATAATCGTTTCTGTGCCTTTAGATAAGGCAGAGGCTTTCATGGAAGGCTTAAAGAAGCTGGGCGAAACCCGTTATCTTGAAGAAATTTCCGAGGAAATAGATGCGGTGCAATTTGAAGTCACATTAGAAATAAAATAGGATGAAACGCTTTTTTTCTATAACGATTAGGGAAGAAGCGTTTTTTATTTTAGGCAAGATTCGAATAAAAAATTGATTGGGGAAGGAAAAAGGGCTAAAATATATATCAAACTGCATAAAGGATTGACAAAAAATAGGGATATTTCGGCAGAGATGATAAACTTTATCATGCTACTTGACTAAAGCGGTAAACTGTTATAAGATTAAAGCATAATAATGTACGGAGGTGCTTTATGACATTACCGAAAATGCTTTTAAAAAAAGAAGAAGAAGTGATTTTTCGTTTGCGCGCTTTATTCGAGCAGCTTGGCTATAAAAAATATAAAATGAGCAAGTTTGAGGAATATGACTTTTATGCGGAAAACAGAAATTTTCTAAGCAGTGAAAATATACTGACGTTTAGCGGTTTGGACGGAAAGCTTTTGGCACTCAAGCCTGATGTAACCCTTTCCATCGTAAAAAATACAAAAGGCAGCTATGAAATGCCAGAACGGGTGTATTATAATGAAAATGTTTACCGCGTCAGAAAAGGGGCGGGGGAATTCAAAGAAATTATGCAGGTAGGGCTGGAGTACATCGGCGAGGTTGATCGTTATGCCACGTTGGAGGTCATTCGCTTGGCACAAAAAAGCTTGGAGATTATTAGCGACGACTATATTATGGATATTTCTCACATGGGCTTTGTCATGGGCATGATTGAGGAATTGGGCTTAAGCAATAGCCAAAACGAAGCGTTGTTAAAGGGAATCAGCGAGAAAAATGCTCATAGTATTCAGATGCTTTGCAAGCAATTTAGTGTAAAAGAGGAATTGGAAAAGGCTTTAATTGAAATGGCGTCAATCTATGGTACGATGGAAGAAAGCTTACCAAAAGCAAAAGCCCTTTGCATGAACAAAAAAATGGAGCAGGCTTTGGCGGAATTGGTGGCCGTTTTCTCAGCTCTTCGGGTAAATGGGAGCAGCGAAAATTTGAAGCTGGACTTTTCCGTAGTAAACGGTATGGATTATTATAATGGTATTATTTTTCAAGGCTTTATCAACGGTGTGCCCAGCAGCATTCTTTCCGGCGGGAGATATGATAATTTGCTCCATAAATTAGGAAAGAACAGCGATGCCATTGGTTTTGCAGTTTATCTGGATTTATTGGAGCGTTATGAAAGTCAACAAAAGGAATATGACACGGATATTTTACTCTTATACGAAGAAAATACGGATACGGCGGCATTGATGAAGGCAGTGGAAATGCTGACAGACAATGGGCAAAGTGTTATGGTGCAAAAGCAGAATAACCAAACGGTGAAATATAGACAGCTCTGGTGTATGAGGGAGAGGGGGCTTGAAATCATTGCAGAAAATGATTAATATTGCCTTACCAAAGGGCAGACTTGGCGAAAAGGCTTATGGTGTATTTGAAGAGATTGGCTATGGCTGCCCCTCTATTCGGGAAACAAACCGCAAGCTGATTTTTGAAAACGAGGAAAACGGCGTTCGTTATTTTTGGGTGAAGCCCTCGGATGTGGCAATTTATGTGGAACGGGGCGTTGCCGATGTTGGAGTTGTTGGGAAGGATATTTTGCTTGAGCAATCTTCCGATGTTTATGAATTATTAGACCTTGGCATGGGAAAATGCCGCATGGCGGTGGCAGGAAAAAAGGGCGGTCGCATAGATACAGACCGCACCCTTCGGGTGGCGACTAAATTTCCCAATATCGCAAGGGCTTATTTTAGAAAGCAAAGCTTAGAAATTGAAATTATTGAGTTGCACGGCTCCATTGAAATTGCCCCGATTTTGGGCATGTCCGATGTGATTGTGGATATTGTGGAAACGGGAACCACCCTTTTGGAAAACAATTTGGAGCCATGGGAGGATATCGTTCCTATCAGCGCAAGGTTCATTGCAAATAAAGCCAGCTACAAATTTTTGAACGCGCCCATTCGGCAGATGTGTGAGAAAATGAATGAGGTCATTACAAAGAAATCCTGAGGTGATACCATGATAAAACAGTATACTTATAATGAGATAAAGATAGATGGAATTTTTTCTCGTACAGAAGAGAAAAATGAGATTGCAGACGTGGTTGGGGAAATTATTGCGGCGGTTCGGCAAAAAGGGGATGGGGCTCTTCGGGAGTACAGCCAGCGTTTTGACGGAGCGGCCTTGGCGGATATGGAAGTCAGTGCAGAGGAAATGCAAGCGGCATACGCTGCAGTAGACGAAGTGTTTCTTTCCATTTTGGAGGAAGCCGCAGAGCACATTCGTGGGTATCACCAAAAGCAAAAGCGCACCGATATGATGTATATGCCAAGAGAAGGCGTTATTTTGGGACAAAAAATCACGCCCCTTGACAGAGTTGGCTTATATGTTCCCGGGGGAACGGCAAATTATCCCTCAACGGTTTTGATGAACGGGATTCCCGCAAAAATCGCGGGGGTAAAGGAAATTATTATGGTAACGCCTGCCAAGAGTGGGAAAATTAATTCTGAGGTTTTGGCGGCGGCGAAAATTGCAGGAGTTGACCGTATTTTCAAAATTGGCGGGGCACAGGCCATTGCCGCTTTGGCATACGGCACCGAAACCATTCCAAGGGTGGATAAAATCGTAGGGCCTGGGAATGCCTTTGTTGCCGAAGCGAAAAAACAGGTTTTTGGTAAGGTTTCCATTGATATGATTGCAGGGCCCAGCGAAATTTTGGTGATTGCCGATGGGCAGTCGGAGGCGGCGGTTGTGGCGGCGGATATGCTTTCCCAGGCGGAGCATGACGTGATGGCAAGCGCTGTTTTGGTTACGGAGAGTAAGGCGCTGGCGAAAGCGGTTTCTGATTGCTTGGAGGAGCAGATTCCCCTTTTGCCAAGAAAAGAAATTGCAAGAAAATCCATTGATGATAACGGGAAAATTATTTTGGCGGAAAGTATCAGGGAAGCAATTGAGATTGCAAATCAAATCGCCCCTGAGCATTTGGAATTATGCGTAGACAATCCCTTTGAATATTTGGCAGATATTCGCCATGCAGGCTCTATCTTTTTAGGGCGAAATGCACCCGAAGCCTTGGGAGATTATTTTTCAGGAACAAACCATACCTTGCCCACAGGGGGAAGCGCTAGGTTTGCAAGCCCATTGTCGGTGGATGATTTTATAAAAAAATCCTCCTTTACCTATTACACAAAGGATGCATTGGCGAAGGAAGCAGAAAAAATCAATGCTTTTGCCCAAAGAGAGGGCTTGGCTGCCCATGGGAAATCTGCTATGATACGTTTTGAAAGGGAGGCGGAGGAATGAGTCGTTTTTTAAGTCCTAGATTTGCCGCATTAGAGGCATATACCCCAGGGGAACAGCCTAGGGATCAACAATATATTAAGTTAAATACCAATGAATCACCTTATCCCCCTTCACCGGAGGTTTTGGAGCGGTTAAATGCCGATGAAATAAAGCGGTTGAATTTATATCCCGACCCAGAGGGGAAAATTTTGAAGGAAAAGCTTGCGAAGCACTATGGCGTGGAAAAGGAAAATATTTTTCTCTCCAATGGCTCCGATGATATTTTAAACTTTGCTTTTATGGCATTTTGCGACGAGGAAAGAGGAGCGGCGTTTCCTGAAATTAGCTACGGATTTTATCCTGTTTATGCCGATTTATACCGTGTGCCCCATGTGAAGCCTTCCCTTAAGGAGGATTTTTCCGTGGATTATAAGGACTATTGTAGTATCAACAAAATGGTTGTCATTGCCAATCCAAACGCACCCACGGGCATGGAAATCGGTTTGTTTGAAATTGAAGAAATTTTGAAATCCAACCCCAATCATGTGGTTTTGATTGATGAGGCATATGTGGATTTTGGGGGAACCTCCGCCCTTGGGCTTGTAGAAAAATACTCTAATTTGATGGTTTCCATGACCTATTCAAAATCTCGTTCCATGGCTGGGGCAAGATTGGGATTTGCCATTGCCTCTAAGGAAATCATTGAGGATTTGGAAAAAATTAAATTTTCCACAAATCCCTACAATATTAACCGCTTAACCTTGGTGGCAGGGGAAGCGGCAGTGGACAGTGATGCATATTATAGGGAAAATGCAAAAAAAATTATGGCAACCCGTGAAACAACGGTAAAGGCATTAAAGGCTTTGGACTTTACGGTTTTAGACTCAAAGGCAAATTTTATTTTCGCAAAAAATTCGAAAATTTCGGGGGCTGATTTTTATGCAAAGCTAAAGAAAAAAGGCGTTTTGGTACGGCATTTTGAAAAAGAGAAAATTCGGGATTTTGTGAGAATTACCATTGGAACGGACGAACAAATGGAAGTGTTTTTGCAGAAAACCCAAGAGGTTTTAAGCGAGAGATAGGAGGGTTTTTATGGGAAACAGCGAAATAACAAGAAAAACTGCGGAGACGGAAATCAACCTTTCTCTTTCCTTATACGGTACAGGCAAAAGCCAAATTTCCACAGGCTGTGGCTTTTTGGACCATATGCTCACCCTTTTTGCAAAGCACGGGCGGTTTGACTTGGAGGTTACGTGCAAGGGGGATACCTATGTGGACGACCATCATTCTGTGGAGGATATTGGCATTTGTTTAGGCATGGCCTTTGCGGAAGCACTGAGAAACGGCGCAGGAATCACAAGATACGGGCATATTATTTTGCCCATGGATGAAGCTTTAATTATGGCGGCGGTGGATATTTCGGGGCGCCGGCATTTGGAGTTTGGTTTGGAAATCCCCACGGAGAAGGTGGGGACCTTTGATACGGAGCTGGTGGAGGAATTTTTTATCGCTTTCACCAGAAAAAGCAATATGACGCTACATATACAGCAGCTGGCGGGGAAAAATTCCCACCATATTATAGAAGGCGCGTTTAAGGCGGTTGCCCGTTGTTTGAATATGGCGGTTACGATTCAAGAAGCGTATCGAAATGAAATTCCTTCTACGAAAGGAGTGCTGTAAAATGATAGCAATTGTGGATTACGGCGTGGGGAATTTATTTTCCCTGAAAAGCTCTTTGCGCGTGATTGGAGCAGAGGTTCAGGTGACAGGGGATGAGGAAGTCATCCGAAACAGTGAAAAAATAATACTTCCTGGTGTTGGTGCATTTGAGGATGCTATAGGAAAGCTTCGAGAAACGGGCTTAGACAGGGTGATTTTAGAGGAAGCGGCGAAAGGAAAGCCCCTACTTGGCATTTGCTTAGGGATGCAGATGCTTTTTGAAAAAAGCTATGAGTACGGCGAATTTCAAGGCTTAGGTTTGATTGAGGGCAGTGTAAAGCCCATTGCGCCTGTGATTGGAGAGGGCTTAAAGGTTCCACATATTGGGTGGAACGGGTTAAATTTTCCAAAGGAAAAGAGCGTATTATATCGTTATTTAGAAGAAGGAGAATGTGTTTATTTTGTGCATTCCTTTGCGGCCATGGATTGCGAGGATGCGATAACGGCAACGGCGGAGTATGGCGCATTGCTAACGGCATCCGTGGAAAAAGGGAATGTTTACGGAACGCAGTTTCATCCCGAAAAAAGCGGTGAGGTAGGGCTTAGAATATTAAAGGCATTTTGCGAATTATAAAGGGCTAAGACCTTGGGCGTTGCCCAAACCTTAAGACCTTGGGTTTCACCCAAACCTACCCGCTTTTTGGAAAAAGTGGGGCAAAAACTTTTATAGAAAACCGTGCGAGCACGGTTTTAAAAAAGGGGTCAAGGGAGGAACTCCCTTGTGGGGACTTGGGGCAAAGCCCCAAGGTCTT
>JAQUSU010000025.1:0-13095 GCA_028710085.1 Anaerotignum sp. | reverse complement strand
AAACCTACCCGCTTTTTGGAAAAAGTGGGGCAAAAACTTTTATAGAAAACCGTGCGAGCACGGTTTTAAAAAAGGGGTCAAGGGAGGAACTCCCTTGTGGGGACTTGGGGCAAAGCCCCAAGGTCTTAGGTTTTTAACGAATAGAAAAAGACCTTGGGTTTCACCCAAACCTACCCGCTTTTTGGAAAAAGCGGGGCAAAAACTTTTATAGAAAACCGTGCGAGCACGGTTTTAAAAAAGGGGTCAAGGGAGGAACTCCCTTGTGGGGACTTGGGGCAAAGCCCCAAGGTCTTGCATTTTTATGAATAGAAAGGGAGGAATTTATGAAGCTTTTTCCTGCGATTGATATTATTGAAGGCTGTGCCGTAAGGCTTGTGAAAGGTGATTATGCACAAAAAACGGTCTATAGCACCCAGCCTGTTGCTGTGGCGAAAGCCTTTGCCAAAGCGGGAGCGGCCTATTTGCATTTGGTGGATTTGGAGGGTGCAAAGGATGGCAGTACCCCGAATTTAGAGGTCATTCGAGAAATTGTAAAGGAAAGCGGCCTGTTGGTTGAGGTGGGCGGTGGTATCCGTTCAGAGGAAGCCATCCAAAAATACATGGAGGCAGGGGTTTTTCGTGTGATTTTAGGCACGGCGGCAGTGCAAAACCCTGATTTTTTAAAGGAAATGGTACAAAAATACGGCGAAAAAATAGCCGTTGGCGTGGATATTAAGGATGGCATGGTTGCTGTGAAGGGCTGGACTGAGCTTTCTCAGGAAAGCTGCTTCGATTTTTGCGAAAAGCTTGAAAAAATCGGTGTAAAAACGGTTATCTGTACCGATATTTCCAAGGACGGTTTACTTGCCGGTACAAATTTGGCGCTGTATCAAGAAATGTCTGAAAAATTCAGCGTGGATATTGTAGCATCGGGAGGCGTAACCACCTTGGAGGATGTTGACCAATTACAAAAAATGGGTCTTTATGGTGCGATTTTAGGGAAAGCCCTGTATACAGGAAATATCGATTTAAAGCAGGCCATTGATTTCACAAAGGGGGAAGGTCTATGATTACAAAAAGAATTATCCCTTGCTTGGATGTAAAAGATGGAAGGGTGGTAAAGGGCGTTAATTTCGAAGGTCTTTCCGACGTTTCATCCCCTGTTGCCTTGGGGAAATTTTATAGCGATAACGGCGCAGACGAGCTAGTTTTTTATGATATAACCGCTTCTGTCGAGGGTCGAGGGCTGTTTACCGATATTTTGCGAGAGGTTGCTTCTCAAATTTTTATCCCCTTAACCGTGGGCGGCGGCATCAATGCCCTTGAGGATTTCGACCGCGTTTTAAAATGCGGCGCCGATAAGGTAAGCGTAAATTCAGGTGCCATTAAAAATCCAAGCCTTGTTTTGGAGGCGGCAAAAAAATATGGCGATCAATGCGTAGTTCTTTCCGTGGATATGAAGCGGGTCGACGGAAAATTTATGGTTTTCGCCAAAGGCGGCAGAGAAAACACGGGCATGGAGGCCTTGAATTGGATCAAGCGCTGTGCCAAAATGGGCGCCGGAGAAATTGTTGTAAACAGTATTGACACCGATGGGGTGAAAAAAGGCTTTGATTTGGAAATGCTGGAGGCGGTTTGCGATATTGTTTCTATCCCTGTTATCGCGTCGGGCGGTGCCGGTTGTATTCAGGATTTTGTGGACTTATTTCAGGCATTGCCCAAGGTGGATGCAGGCTTGGCGGCATCTATTTTCCATTTTGGTGAGGTTGCCATCCCTGATTTGAAAAAAATCTTGGCGGAAAATAAAATTATTGTAAGAAGATAAAGGAGAAAACCATGCTGAATATAGAGGAATTGAAGTTTGACGAAAAAGGGCTGATTCCTGCCATAGTGGTGGATGCAAAAACCAAAAAGGTATTGACCTTGGCCTACATGAATCGGGAAAGCCTGAAAATCAGCCTAGAGGAAGGCAGAACCTGCTTTTGGTCCAGATCCAGACAGGAGCTTTGGCGTAAGGGGGAAACCTCTGGCAATGTACAGAAGATTGTTTCTATTACCGCTGATTGCGATATGGATGCCTTGACGGTTGAAGTGAATAAAAATGGCCCTGCCTGCCATTTGGGTAAGGATTCCTGCTTTCACAACCCTGTTTTTATTAAGGACGGCTATCAAAATTTTACCATGGACAGCCTGATGGAGCTCATTGAGGGCAGAAAAGCAGAAAAAAAAGAGGGCTCCTACACAACCTATTTATTTGAAAAGGGCTTAGACAAGATTTTAAAAAAAATAGGAGAAGAAGCAACGGAAGTTATCATTGCCGCCAAGGATGAGGATAAACAGGAAACTATCTATGAAATTTCTGATTTAGCATATCATGTTATGGTGCTTATGGTTGAGGCAGGCATTTCTTTGGAGGACGTTCGCGGTGAGCTGGCCTCCCGCCATGTGATAGACCATAAGGTGAAGCAGGAGAAGATGACAAAATGATTCAAAAAATGAATTTTCACACTCATACTACCTTTTGCGATGGGAAAAATTCCGCGGAGGATATGGTTTTGGCTGCGATTGAAAAAGGCTTTACAGCCCTTGGCTTCACCGGACACAGCTATACCTATTTTGACGAAAGCTATTGCATGAGCAAAGAGGGCGTAAAGGCATATCAAAAGGAAATACAGCGGCTAAAGGAAGCCTATGCCGACAAAATTGCTATTTATTGTGGGATTGAACAGGATTTTTATTCCGATGAACCAATTTCTGATTTTGAATATGCCATTGGTTCCGTTCACTATATTAAAAAAAATGGGCGGTTTTTACCTGTTGATGAAGCGGCAGACATTATGGAAAAGGATATTTGGGAGTTATTTGGCGGTGACGCCTATGCCTATGCAAAGGTATACTTTGAAACAGTTGCCGAAGTTTTGAAAAAAACTGGCGCGGACATTATCGGGCACTTTGATTTGCTGTCTAAATTCAATGAGAATGGTATTTTTTTTGATACAAAGAGTAAATGCTACCTTGAATATGGAATCAGTGCGATTGAGGCTTTAATTCCATATGATAAGCCCTTTGAAATCAATACGGGGGCAATGTACCGTGGACTCTGCAGCGAGGCGTATCCCTCCGTTGATTTTCTAAAAGAAATCAAAAAACGGGGAGGGAACATCCTTCTTTCCAGCGATAGTCACGATGCTAGTTCTTTGGGATACTGCTTTGAAGAAATGGGGAAGGTGGCACTGGAAATTGGGTTTCCTTCTGTCTTAGTTTGGACACCAAAAGGTTTTGAGGAAGTGGGATTAAAGTAGCAAAATACTTATCACAAAAAAGTGAAAAAATTTAAGCCATCTATGATTTTATTTTACCATAGGTGGTTTTTTTGTTATTTTTAAAAAGTTTGGACAAAAGGGACATACAAATGTGATACATTGATAGCGTAGAAAAAGAAACAAGAGAAGCAAACGCTGAATGGATTTTTTCCATGCATAGTCGGCACGGTTTTTGGGAAACTAATTTCGAGGTGATGAAAATGGCGAAAGCAGGCATGAGACGTCCAAATCCAGAAGAACCCCACGGGACAGAAAGCAACCATAAAACGAAGTTTCAAAAAAATGATGCGCCCCCTGTTCCTGAAATTCAAGGGAAAGCAAAGCATGGGCATGAAAAAGCCGGAAGAATTAATTAGTAGGTCATAAAAAAAATTCATCAATTCTTTAAGTGGTGCAACCAAAATTGAGGTGATTTCATGGACAAAACCCGAAAAAGACGGCAGGAGCAAAGCAGCAAAAATAAATTTAACAATGAAAGCAATTCGCAAAAGGTGCAAAATCAAAACGGAACCCATAACTCGGTGAAAGAGGGAATGGGGCCGAACACAAAAAGATAAAGCTGAAAAGACATCCATAAAGGTGGGTGTCTTTTTTTGTGGATAAAGTTGTTTTTTCCATTATAGGGATAAAAAAATTGGGGAGAAGGAGGGGAACTTTCATGCCGAAAAACAGCAAAAAGAGCTTGCCCCATTATGAAAATAAGGAGGAGGTGGAGGCGTTAGCAGATAAATATTTTGAAAAATGCAAGGGAGAGGCTTTGCGGGATGACTATGACAACGTGGTTTATCAAAAAAACGGGGAACCAACAATGGTTGGGGCAAGGCCACCAACAGTGTCCGGCCTTGCTTTTGCCCTGCGCTTTCATTCCAGACAGGATTTCTTGAACTACACGGGAAAATTTGCGGAAGCTGTTGCCCGGGCAAGGTTGATGCTTGAAGGATATGCGGAGGAACGTCTTTATGATAAGGATGGATTGCAGGGGGCGAAATTTACGTTGACCAATAATTTCCAAGGGTGGGCAGAGAAAACAAGGGAGGATTTTGATACACAAATTTATGATAAGTTAGACGGTATTTTGGAGGGGATAAACAATGCAGCTAAGCAGTAAGCAAAAGGAATATTGGAATCATGCCAACTGCCGCTGGAATATCAAATCGGGGGCGACTCGTTCGGGGAAAACATATCTGGATTATTACATGATTCCCCGAAGAATTCGCGCTGTGCGTGGGAAAGAGGGTCTTGTGGTAATTCTGGGGAATACAAAGGGAACGTTACAAAGAAATATCATTGAACCGCTACAGAAAATTTTTACGCCGGCACTGGTTTCAGATATTCGGGCGGATAATACGGCTATGCTTTTTGGGGAAAAGTGTTACTGTTTGGGGGCAGACAGGGAAAATCAAGTGGATCGTATTCGTGGGGCAAGCATTAAATATTGCTATGGTGATGAGGTGGTGACATGGCATGAGGGAGTTTTTCATATGCTGAAAAGTAGATTGGACAAGCCTTACAGCTGTTTTGACGGAACCTGTAACCCGGAGAGTCCAAACCATTGGTTTTATCAATTTTTGCAAAGTGATGCGGATATTTATTTGCAAAATTATACCCTGGATGACAATCCGTTTTTGAGCAAAGGATTTGTGGAAAATCTAAAAAAAGAGTACCGTGGTACTGTGTTATATGACAGATACATATTAGGAAAATGGGCCTTGGCAGAGGGCTTAATTTACAAGGAATTTGCCGACAATCCTGAAAAGTTTATGATTTCAAAGGAGGATTTGCCGATGCAGTTTGACTATATCGGCATAGGGCACGATTTTGGTGGGAATAAATCCAACCATGCTTTTGTGGCTACGGGGATTTCCTTTGACAACCATGTGTACAAGCTGCGGGCAAGGAGCATACAGGCAACAGGCATGAGCTTCCATGCTTTGGAAAAGGAGCTGATTGCTTTTGTGGAGGGAATTATTGGGGATTTCGGCTATCCCAACGGCGTTTACTGCGACAGTGCCGAGCAGACCATGATTAACAGCTACCGTCAGCACACCACCTATCCCATTTACAACAGCATAAAACGGCCGATTAATGACAGGATTCGCTGTACTTTACTGCTTATGGGCGGAGAGCGATACCACATTGTTAAGGGGGAGTGTGACGACCTTGTACGGGGACTTACGACGGCAGTTTGGGACAGTCAGGTTTTGGAGGACAAGCGGCTGGATAACGGCAGCAGTGACATAGATATTTTAGATGCGGATGAATACAGCTTTGAATACAACATATATAGATTGGTGGGGAATTATGATGCTTAGAACAGTTTGGGAATACATTTTGCGGATTTTTGGCATTACAAAATCTAACACAACAGGCGAGCAATTGACGGAAAATATGGGCTTTACCCAGAAATATGAGGCGGCGGAGGAGATGAACCTTACTGCAATTTTTGCCAACAGGCTCTCTACCCTTGCCATGAGCGAAAGCACTGCTGATGTGGTTGGAAATAACGGCAGAGTGGCCTTTCTTGACCAATGCTTAGGGGAAGTTTGGGGGCGGATGAAGCGGGTTGCTTCCCGTATGCTGGGGACCGGAGGATGCATTCTTGTGCCATATGTCAGACTTGGGGGGATTCAATGCGATATTTTATCTCAGGAGCGAATGGTGATTCACGAAAAGCAAGGCGACCGCATTACCAGAGCCACGGTTTTGGCAGACAGCGTGAAGCAGAAAGAAAAGCAATATTTCAGATGGGTGGACTATCGTGTGGCTGAGGGGAATCTTTATATTACAAACAAGGTTACCGACCAGTGGGGGAATGATGCTTTCCTGGAGCAATGGGCGGAAATCGAGGATATTGCCATTTCAGGCGTGGATCGTGTATTGGTTGCCTTTTTTCAATCGCCTGTGGATAACCGACGGTTTGGTGATGAATACGGTGTACCCATTACTTATGGTTGCGACGGGTTAATCAAAGAAATTTTTGAGTGCTTTGAGCAAATTCGGGACGAATATAAGCTAAAAGAGGTCAAGATTTTTGCCGACGAGCGGATGTTTCAAAAGGATACAAAAACGGGAAAATATCGTATGCCGAGTAAGGTGTTTTTTGCCGCTCATGGCAAGGAAAGCGGCGATATGATTGAGGTGTTTAGCCCGGAAATTCGCCACAGCAGTTATTATGAGCGCCTACAATATTTATTTGGGCTTTTGGAAAAAAGCATTGGCACAAGCAAGGGAATTTTAACGGCGCCCGAAAGCAGAGGGGCGACAGCCACAGAGATTAAGGCAGGGCTTTACGATACCTACGCAATGATTGGGGATATTCGCCTTGCCGTAGAAAAAGGGGTGCGGGATTATCTTTATGTGTGTAATGTTTTAGCCAATTGCTACGAGCTGGCACCCATGGGGGAATACGGTATACGTTTTGACTGGTCCTACGAAATGATAGAAAGCAGCAGTGAAACATGGGGGCAGTTAAAGGATGCCTTAGAATTAGGGGTAAAAAGCAAAGTGGAGCTGCGCCAATGGCTGAATCCCAACGAAACAACGGACGAAGCACTGAAGGTTTTGCAAGACCTTGGGGAAGTGCAAGACCTTGGGGCTTTGCCCCAAACCCTATGAACTTTTGAAAAAGTTCAATCAAAACTTTAGTTGGGCTTTGCCACCTCAAAATTTATGTTGATAAAAAATCAGACAATGGAAAACATAGCTTCAAAAGACGGGTCAAGGGACGACGTCCCTTGCAGAGGTTTGGGGACAGAGTCCCCAAGGTCTTAGGTTTTGCAGGGTTTGCGGTTGAAGGAAGACCTTGGGGCTTTGCCCCAAACTCTATGAACTTTTGAAAAAGTTCAATCAAAACTTTAGTTGGGCTTTGCCACCTCAAAATTTATGTTGATAAAAAATCAGACAATGGAAAACATAGCTTCAAAAGACGGGTCAAGGGACGACGTCCCTTGCAGAGGTTTGGGGACAGAGTCCCCAAGGTCTTGACCTTGACCTTGACTTTGACCTTGCACTTTTTGTCTTTGGGTAATAGACGTTAAACAGGCCTGTTTTTTTGTACCCTTGCCCGGGGATAAAATGGGCGGCTCAGTATCGGGACTGGCCGAATCAATAAGGATAGAGCCTGAATGCTTACATATTATTGGAGAATCGAAAGGAGAAAAAAAATTATGGATTGGTTGAAGGAAATTTTAAAGGGCTTGGAAAATGCACAGGAATTGGAAAAGAAAATCACCGAGGGTATCGGGAAAAGCTTCGTAGCAAGAGCAGATTTCAACACCTTAAATAGCACTAAAAAAGGCTTGGAGGCGCAGCTTTTGCAGCTTCAGGAGGGCTCTAAACAGGAGGGCGATTTTAAGCAAAGACTGGAAGATCTGGAGCGTAAGATTGCCACGGAAAAAGAAGAACTTCTTCGTAAGGAAAAGGAAGCGGCGCAAGAGGTGTACTTGAAAAAACGCTTTGATCAGGCGGCTGGCGAAAATAAATGGCGAGATGAGCTGACGGAACAGGCGGTTTTTGCCCAGTTTCAGGCGGCTGTTGTTATGGAGGTCAACCAGGGTAAGGAGGATAAGGAAATCTTGGACGAATTGACCAAAGACAAAAACTATTTTTTAAACCCCAATAGACCTGTTGAAATGCCCGGCATGGGTCGCGTTAGCCTGACAAAGGTGGAAGAAAATAAAATGAGATCATTGATGGGATTAACTTTGAAGGACTGAGAGGAGAGAGTAATTATGGGAATTGCATTGGCAAAAAACTACACAAACTTGATTGATGAGGTTTACAAAAGTGCTTCGGTAACAGCGGATTTAACCAGCGACAGTAATATGATGAAGGCAGGGGGCAACGGCAACGAAATTTTGTACCCCCAAATCAGCGTTTCTGGCTTAGGTAACTACGACAGAAACAGCGGCTATACCAACGGCTCCGTTGATGTTGTTTGGAAGACAGCTACATTTAACTATGACAGAGGTACAAAGCTTTCCATTGATGCCATGGACGATGCCGAAACCTTCCAGGTTGCTTTCCATATGGCAGGGGCAACACTGCAAAGAGAAAAGGTGGCTCCTGAAGCGGATGCCTTTACCTTTGCAACCTTAGCAGGCACTGAGGGGATTTCTGTAGCAACTGCCGCAAGCTATGCAACAGCGGAAGCATTTTTGGAAGCATTGATGGCGGCAAAAAGCAAGCTGGATGAGGACGAAGTGCCTGAGGAGGGCAGAATTTTATACGCAACGCATGCTCTTTTAAATAGCGTGATGGCATTGGATACCACAAAATCCAAAGAGGTTTTGACCAGCTTTGAGGTGGTTCGCAAGGTGCCCCAGAGCCGCTTTTATACCGCCATTGACCTTTTGGACGGCAAAACAACTGGGGAAGAGCTGGGGCATTACAAAAAAGCAGCGGACGGCAAGGACATCAATTTCATGATTGTACATAAGGGTGCTGTAATTAAGTTTGACAAGCACGTTGTGGGCGATGTGATTGATCCTGCAGGGAATCCCGATGCAGATAGCTATATTGTGAAATACCGCAAATACGGCATTGTGGATGTTTACAAAAACAAGGTTGCTGGAATTTATTTATCCCATAAGGCATAAGGAGGTTTTTGATTATGGCAAAAACAGTAGGAATGGTTACTAAGCCTGAAAAATCCAATGCAGCTTCTGCTTCTTTGGAAGCGGACGGCAAGGCTTTGCAGGCTGAAATGGACAAGCTTCGCAAGGAAAAAAAGAAGGATGTTGAGGAAATCAAGACATTGAAAAAAGAAATCGTAACGTTGAAAAAAGAGTCCGCAGAGGAAAAGCAAGAGACAGCCAAGCAGCCGGAAGGCAAAGCATAAAAAAGGGGGGATAGGCAATGGCTTATGCCACCTATGAATTTTATCAGGACAGCTTTGGGGGAAATGCCATCCCCCAGGCTGATTTTGGCGGCTTTGCAAAACGTGCGTCGGATTATATTGATTTGGTTACCCTTGGGCGGGCGGCAGGGTATTCTGATGATGCGGATTTTGTAAAAAAGGCTTGTTGTGCCGTGGCGGAGGCAATCAAAATCAACGAGGAGGGCGGCGGTGTTGTGGCGGAAAGCGTTGGAAAAATAACGAGGAATTATGCCGCAGGGGTCACCAACACACCCAATGAGGAGGAACGTCTTTCCATTGCTGTTTGCCGCTACTTAACACATACGGGGCTTTTATATTTGGGGGTGTAGCATTGAATTCAAATGAAATATGTACGGTATTTAATAGAATTTATGATCCCATTTTTCGCAAATATATTTTACAGCCAACGGTGATTACAGGGGTTTTTTGGCAAGAGGAATTGGGGGCGAGGCTTACCCAAGAGGAGCTTTATGAAGCAAACGAGGTACATATTTTCATACCAATTTTGGCGGAAGCTACGCGGATTTTTGGTACCTCCGCCGAATTTGAGAAAAACCCAACCACCTTTTTTACTCTGCGCCCTGAGGATAAAATTATGCGAGGAATTTCTTCAGGGAAAAGCCTTACCATTTTATCCGTCAACACCTTTGATTATGGCGGTAAGGGCTTGCAGCATTGGGAGGTGGTGGCAAAGTGAGTTTTTCGGTGGATTTGGGCAGCTTAGAGGCGTTGAAAAAAGGTCGAGGCTTAGGCACTAACGGCAGAATACAGCAGTATATTGACCAAGAGGTACTTCGTCTGATGGCACCGTTTACTCCCTTTGGCACGGGGGCTTTACAAAACAATGCTTATGCAAAAAATGGAGAAGTGGTTTATTCTGTGCCTTACGCAAGGTTTTTGTACTTCGGGAAGGCAATGATTAGTCCAAGCACCGGCTCCACATGGGCAAGGAGCGGAGAGGAAAAAATGCGAACCCAAAGAGCATTACAATTCCAAGGTGCGCCAATGCGCGGGTCATACTGGTTTTTGCGCATGAAGGCACAATACGGGCAGGGAATTTTGAAGGGGGCAGGGAAGCTCATTGGAAAATAAAAGTATAACCCAGGCTGTACGAGAATTTTTTTTGACGTGCCCATTGCTAAAGGATGGGGCGATTCATGTGGACTATCTTGGAATTCGCCCCACGGAGTACAGCATTGACGGTGTGCCAGCCAAAAAAGAAGTGAAATCTTATATCGACGGGAGCGCTATTTGTCAGTTTGTGTTTACCTTTGGCAGTGTGGAAAAGTATGGTTCGGATGTGGATACAAACCTTGCAAACAGCGGGTTTTATGAAAATTTTGTGGCATGGCTCAAGGAAAAAAGCCTAAAAAAAGAGTTGCCGTCGTTGGAAAATGGACGGGAAGCCTTGCGCATAGAAGCTGAGAGCGAGGGCTATGTCATTGATGCAAGGGAAAATATGGCAAGGTATCAGATACAATGCCGGTTCATTTATTTTGAGAAAGGGGTAGAAGAAATATCATGAGTGATACAGTAATGAGACATCAAATTGCAGATTATTTAAATACCAGCAGCACCAGCACACCAAGCTTTGCCTTGATGGGCGTAGGGTTTAACACCTTGGATGAAAATCCAAATGCCCAGACGGATGCAAAAACCTATATTCATCAAAAGGCGCAGTCAAGTCAGATTAAAAACTATCAAACGCAGTTTCCTTTTGATACGGATTTAATCGCATCGGAGGAAGCAGTTATGGCGTTGTATAGCATCGGGCGCAATCAAAAAATAGGGGCTGCCGCCGAGCTGGAATATGTTCGTGTGGAACTGTTTCAGCCCCATGCAACCTTGGAAAATACCTTTCAAGCAAGAAAATTTAAGGTTGCTGTTGCCGTGACGGGCATTGCAGGTGCTGGCGGTGAAGCGGTAAAGGTAACGGGCACCCTCCATGGAGTGGGCGATCCCATTTATGGAAACTTTAATACCACAACAAAAACTTTTACTGAAACGGCATAATTTTTGAGGGCAAAGGGGGATTTTTATGAGCGCATTTCAAAAAAGAGAAACCAAACGAGAGGTTATTATTTTAGGGCAAGGGTATTTAGTGGATTTTGGAAAGGATGCCATTGCGCTTATTTTTAAAAGAGTTCAAGAGGAGCTTGAAAAAATTGCGGAAAAAGACAGAGGCAATTTAGGGCAGACGGAACGCTTTCACGAGATGCAAAACGAGGAAAAGGTAGTGCTGAAAAGGGCAATCGGAGAAGTAGTGGATTGCCCCCATGGGGTTCAAGAAATTTTTCAAGGCGATGATACCATTGTTTTGCACAGAGATATTTATACCTATTTGCTGGAGGAATATATGGGCGTTATGAAAACAAAATCCCCCTATGCCGTGGAAAGGATTGAAGGGCTATGAACCTTTTGATTGATTCACTGCCCCAAAAGCTTTGCATTGACGAAGAGGAATATCCCATTCGGTGGGACTTTCGGGTGGGAATTTTATACGAATTATTGATGCTGGATGAGGAGGTAAAGGGGGCTGAAAAGCCCCTTCTTGCCTTACGCTTATTTTACCCTGAGATTCCAAAAAATTGGAAAAGGGCTTTGGAGGGAATCCAGTGGTTTTACCGTTTAGGAGAAGAGGGAAAGGCTTTGAAACAAAATCGAAGCCAAAGAAAGCAGGAACGGATTTATTCCTTTGAACAGGATGCCGCCTATATTTACAGTGCTTTTTTAGAGCAATACGGCATTGATTTAACACAAGAAAGGCTTCATTGGTGGAAATTTCGGGCGCTGTTTCAAGGCCTGCGGGAGGATACTGTATTTTGCAAAATCATGGGCTATCGTTCCATGGACCTAACAGAAAGCATGGGCAAGGAGCAAAAGGAGTTTTATCGAAAAATGAAAGCCTTATATCGACTTCCTGTGACAAAGGATGAGGAAGAAAAGCTTACAGCCATTGAAAACGCCCTTTTGGCGGGGGAAGATTTAACAGGGCTATTATAATTTTTTTTGGAAAGTGAGGGGTGAGAAAAGTGGCATACAATTATGACGGATATTTGACCTTTGGAACAAAAATTGATGAAACGGGCTTTGAAAAGGGTGTCGTCGATTTAAAAAATCTGGCAAACCTTAGTGCAAAGGCGGTATCATCCTCCTTCCTTGGTTCGGCAGATACCTTTTCCTTATTTGCGGCAACGTTTACGAATGGATTAGAAAAAATAACGGAGCAAGCCTTGCAGCTTGGGGATTTGACAAAAAACGGTGTTGTCCAGAGTTCTTTTGAGGTGGAAAAATCCATGAGCAGTCTGGAAAAAACAGTGGCGTCTATTTCGGATGCCTCCCTTCAAAAGGCAAAGGAAAAGGCGACTTCCTATAAGGAATTGGGGAGCCTTTATTTGAAATACATGAAGGAGGGCATGGAGGAGGAAACCTCTGCGGCTATTTCAAGCATGGAATGGCTAATTGATGCAAATGTGGATGCTTTTGCTGCCGCAAATAAAAAAGCGGCTCCGGAATATCGAAAGGCTGCCAAGGAATTGATGGCGGTTTACAAGGAAGCGCTAAATAATGGTACGGACGAGGCCTATCATCTGATGGCAACAAGGCTTGAGAACATTACCGAGGAAGCCCAAAAGCAATATGATGCTATTATCAATGAACGGCAGCGCATTGAGGAAAAGCTTTCATCCTATGGAGATTTATTTTCTACTGATGAGGGTGGAGAGACACAGCTTGAAAAAATTGATGAGCAAATTGAGGGCTTGGAGAAATATGCACAAATATTAGACAAGCTTCAGGGAAAGGGGATTTCTGCGGGGCTGTTTGACGAAGTTTTGGGGATGAGCGTTGAAGATGGGACAGCTTTTGGCGAGGAACTGCTTTCCAAAAGTGATGCTTTTTTTGAAGAATATTCAA
>JAQUSU010000024.1 GCA_028710085.1 Anaerotignum sp. | reverse complement strand
CATTTTATAAGGCGTTATGGATTTTTTCATAAATTACATCCGTTAAAGCCGCAAATTCCTGAATGCCCAGGGCTTCCCCGCGAATGCGCTCATCCCAACCTAAAGATACAATAATTGAAGTTAATTCCTCTTTGGAAAGATTGAACTTTCCAAGGTTATATAAGCAGTTGAGCAAGGTTTTTCTGCGCTGCCCAAAAGCACTTTTTACCAAATGAAAAAACAGGGCTTCATCCTTGGTTTTTACTTTGCGTTCTGGCAATACCTGAAGGGTAATTACAGCGGAGGCAACCTTTGGGCGGGGCATAAAGCAAGACGGCTGGACAATCATGTCTAAATGCGCATCACAATAATATTGCACTGCTATGGATAGTGCGCCGTACTCTTTCCCCTTTGGGTCTGCCTGCATGCGTTCTGCAACCTCTTTTTGTACCATAACAGTGATGGTATCAATATGACGTTCGTTTTCCAGCAAATCCATGATGATGGGAGTCGTAATGTAATAAGGCAGGTTTGCAACTACCTTTATGGGTTTTCCATCGTTTTTTTCCTCGATGATTTTGTCAATGTCGGTTTTTAAAATATCTTGATTTAAAATTTCTACATTGTCATAGTCCTTTAAGGATTCATTTAAAATAGGAATCAGCGTGGTGTCTATTTCAACGGCAACAACTTCTCTTGCAGTTTCTGCCAAAACTTGAGTTAAGGAACCAATACCTGGGCCGATTTCTAAAACGCAGTCCTCTTTTGTAATGTTTGCGCAACTTGCAATGTTTTCTAATATATTGGAATCGATTAAAAAGTTCTGTCCAAAACTCTTTTTGAAGTGAAACTTGTTTTCCTCAATAATTTGTTTGGTTTTTGAAGGGGTAGAAATTCGTTCTGTCATGTTTGCCTCCTTTATGCACCAAAGCCTAAGCCGCCCAATAATCCGAAGGACAGAATAGAAACAATAATGCCGGCGGTGAATACGCCTAATACGATAACTGGGAAAGCCTTTTTGGGATTTAAATTTAATAAAGCGCTGATTAGAGCACCCATCCAAGCACCTGTGCCGGGTAAAGGGACTGCAACAAAAAGAAACACGCCCCAATATTCATATTTTCGGATTTGGTCGCTTTTTTTATCCGCTTTTTTTTCGCACCATTCAACAAAAGCGCGTAATGGCGTTTTTTTCAATACCTTGAAAATATAACGGATAAAAAATAAAATAAATGGAATTGGCAGTAAATTTCCAATAAACGCAATGACGAAAGTTGGCAGCCAATTCATGTGCAGGGCAAAACCGGCAATAATACCGCCCCTTAGCTCCAGAATTGGTAGCATAGATACAATGAAAACAATAAATTCCTTTGCAAAGGAATTTTGTAGATTTGTAACAAACCAGTTTGCAATTGCTTCAGCCACTAGAATTCCTCCTGAAAAAGAGCATGGAGCAAACCCCATGCCAATTTTATACTTTGATGCTTTATTATATACTAATATGCTTTTTGAAACAACAACAAGTCAAGAAAAAAATATAATTCTTTTCTTTTTGCAAGTTTTGAAGTTTTAAGTTGAAAATGTGCTCGCTTTGTGGTTATAATGTGGTAAAGGAATTTATTTACTGTTTTTCATGAAAAGAGATCATTTATTTTTACTTGGCAGATATCATTTTTTATATAACGAAAGGGTGGAAGGTTTGACAGAGGAAATAAGAGCTCAATTAATGGGGGTTAAATTAACAAAAAAAGAAAAATTAATTGCTGAGTTTATATTGGATAATTTTGCTGAGGCGTGTTTTATCACTTCTACTGAGATAGCAAAAAAATTACATGTGAGCGATTCATCGGTAATTCGCTTTACTAGAACGCTGGGATATTCAGGATTTATGGATTTCCAAAAGAGCATTCGAAAAACTTATACGGAAAGAATTAACAGTGTATCTGATAATATTACGGTTCCTTCGGAAAGATTAAAATTATCCATTAGTAAGCTAGGGCAAAGCGACATTGTGGAGAGCTATTTTGCCAATGTGCTGCAAAATATGAAATATTGTATCAATCATAATGATACCCTTGCTTTTGAACGTGCGGCAGGGCTGATTGCAGGCAGTAAGCGTAAATTTATTGTCACCTCCAGAGCGAACTCTTGCATTGGTGATATGCTGCTGCTATTGCTAAAGCATTTGTTAACGGATGTTTATGAGACATCTCATCCTGCCTTGAACGTAATTGACCATATATGTGATATCACGGAAAATGATTGCATTGTTGCGGTCAGCTTCCCTAGATATTCGGAAATGGATTTATTGGCGGCGCAAATGGCATATGATGCAGGGGCAAAAATTATTTTGATTACCGATAAGGCGAGTTCGCCGTTATCCCAGTATGCAACACAGTTGTTAACGGTAAGTGTGGACAGTAATACATTTTTCAACTCCTATGTGGCAGTTTTATTTACCATGGAGCTTTTGTGCTCGTTCATCAGTAGAAAGATGGGCTACTCCACAGAAGCGAAATTGCAGTTGATTGATAAATATATCTCCAAGGTTGGCTTATTCTAACGGAGCTGCTGGTTTTATTTGTGAGCTGAAAATAAAATATTTGTCTAAAAAAGAAAAGAAATGGGTGTCAGTAAATACTGACACCCATTTTTAATGCAATAAAATCAATACCTGCGATTGACATATTCATCAATTAAGGATTTTCGACTTTCCTCACAAAAAACCATTTCCTCTCGCAAGCACTTTAGAATAAAAGAGCTAGTAGAATGGAGGATGATATTTTCTTCTTCAATCACAATTTCAAAAAGCTTCCCTTTCAGATATTTGCTATGCACCGAAATAAAATATGCCTTGGCGCCCTGATAGTCCAACATTCGTAAGACTGCAAGGGTGGCACGGTCTTTTTTATTATAATAATAGTTGCTTTGCTCCAAAAAATCACGCTTTAGCTCATAATTCATATCCTTAGTGGTACTGAGGAGCTTTTGTTCCTTGGCTAAAGCGTTGTAATACTGGTAGTTAAATAAAGCCTTTTCAATGGTATCTATGTTTGAAAAGGGGCCAATATCTCCATAGATCACTGCTTCGTAATTTCTTTGAAGATACTCTCTTTTGGTCATATCACCTTTAATATATTGGTCAATCAAATTTTGCCGATATTTAAAGTATTTTTGAATTGCATTCATTGGTTGCCTCGCTTCCATCCATTCCCTATGGCATTGTTGGGTTTCATCCTGTTACAATGATGAAAGAATAATTAGGGAGAGGATATATATGCAGACTTTTTTAGATTTTTATCAGAGGGAGATTCAGCCCAAAATTGCGGCTATCGATATTTTTTTGAAAACAGAGCCTCAGCCGTACGCCCATGAGCAGATTTCAAATCTGCTATCTTTATCAACGGAAGAATTAGAAGAAATATTAGAGAAAGAAAAGCTTGCTGTCATAACAAAAGGTACATTTTTTCATCTAATGCAGATTGCCCCTTCTACCATTTGTAAGATGTTTCGCAGGGAGGTTTTCCGTGGAATGGCAGCAGCATATTCATTGAAAGATATTTCTTACATATACGATTTGGCACTGAAGGATGTTGAGGAAGCAGCTGGAAAACTGGGTAAAACGCATTTTTCCTCAGCAGAACTGCCCCTTCTTTTTGGGGAAATATTTATATCTGATAAACAATATCGGCTTTGAGCTTTTCAGCCGCTTCTTTGCCTGCAAATATTTCCGCTAACTTTAATGAAAAAGGAATTGCTGTGCCCGGGCCGCGAGAGGTGATGATGTTTCCGTCAACACAGACCTCGTTTTTGGAAGAAGTTGCGCCTGTTAGTTTATTTTCCATACCGGGATATATAGTTGCGGTTTTGCCTGCCAAAAGTTGAAGCTCACCTAAAATAAGGGGAGCGGCGCAAATTGCTGAAATCGGCTTTTGGGCAGCATGATAGCTGTGGATTAAGCCACATAGTCCAGGATGCGCCAAAAGATTCAGCGTGCCGGGCATTCCCCCAGGCAGAACAATCCCGTCGGCCATTGTCGCTGCTGCTTCGTCAAAGAGCAAATCGGCAGTATAAAGAATATTGTGAGCACCCTTCACTTGCAAGGTTTCACCTACGGAAACAAATTTTGCATTGACGCCAACACGACGTAATAAATCCAAGGGGGTTACCGCTTCCATTTCTTCAAAACCCTCTGCAAGAAAAATATAAACAGTTTTCATGACAATAGCCTCCTGATCGTTTTCTTTGGTTTTTTAACCTTATCACTGTTATTATATTTCAAAATCGAAATTTTATCAATAATGCCCTTGACAGGGTTTTATCTTGGGACTATGCTGATGAAAAACATTTAGGAGGAGAATGCTTGGAAATTGAAAGAAAATACTTGACCAAGGAAATTCCTTTTTCTTTGGATGGATTTATTTGTAAGCAAATTTGCCAGTCTTATGTATCCTTTCATCCCACCATTCGTATACGCAAAAGTGACGAGGAATATTACTTGACGGTAAAGGGAAAAGGGCATATGGCAAGGGAAGAATTTGAGTTGTTGATTAGTCAGCAGGAATATGAAGGATTGCACGGAAAAATCGAGGGGAACGAGGTTAGGAAAAAGCGTTTTCTCATTCCTTTGGAAAGTGGCTATACAGCCGAGGTTGATTTATATGAGGGAGAATTGGAAGGCTTAATGACTACGGAGGTGGAATTTCCAACCATAGAGGAGGCGAAAGCATTTCTTGCGCCTGTGTGGTTTGGAGAGGATGTTTCCAAGGATAAGCGCTATAAAAACACATCCCTTTCCCTTTATGGCAAGCCGATGGAAACGGAATAAGCATCTAAAAAAAATACTTTCAGAGCGTCGAAAAACCTTGGGCGCCGCCCAAACCTACTTGCTTTTTGTACCAAAAACTTATGTATAAACCGCATATTCATGGGGTTTATAACGGGTCAAGGGCGAAACCCTTGTAGGAGTTTGAGGGCAAAGCCCTCAAGGTTTTGACTTTGTCTTTCGTCTGAAGCATCTCAAAAAGATGCTTTTTTTATTGGTCTTTTTCTTTCCCATAATGCATAAATTATAGCGATGGACAAGAGACAAGTGAAGGGGAGAGGCCGCGTATGTATAATAGAAGATATGACAAGGTATTTCTAATGCTCAGACAAGAAACCGCAGGGTATAACATGGGGCAAAGAGCGCCTTGGGGCAGCTGCATTATGGAAATTAAAAACGGAACCGGAAGAATCAGCTTGACGGTGCAAGGCTTACGCCCGATTAACAGAGGCAGATATGCTGTTTATGCCATTGCGGGGGAAAAGGAAACGCAAAACAATTTTTTCTGTGGTGTTTTGACACCGGATAGTGCAGGGCATGGGGAATTGAAGTGGGATTTTAACCCCGATTATTTAGGGGATATGGAGGTTACTGCGGAGGCACTTCATACTGTTGCCGTGTTAGCAGAAGCCGATGGAGGGTTTTCTGCACCGATGACAGCGTATTTTGGTAGTAAAGTGGATTGGCGTACATATTTTAAAATAGCGGACAAGAAAAAAGAAACGCAGCCAGGAATGCCAAAAATAAAAGAAGTGCAAGCAGAAAAGCCAAAAACAAAAGAAACGCAAGTGGAAATACCAAAAATAAAGGAATCCCCGAAAGAAGCTCCTTTGATGGTGGCGGAGTCAATGGCTGCTGGGATGCCTTCTTTTGAACTGCCTTCTTTTGAGCTGCCGAAAATCAAATTAAAAAACGATGCGCCAAAAGGTGAAATTGCAAAGCCAAAGGCAGAAAGAAAAGAAAGCTACCAAGGCAGTTTTCGTGGGCTGCTGGAAAAATTTCGTCAGGAGCTGGAAGAGCTGCAGGATGCGGGCGTTTTTACGGAAAAAGAAATGGCACGAATTGAGCGGGCAGGGCGTAGAAATCTACAAAATGAGATGGAACAGGGGCCTGTCAATGTAGCTGCGGCTACAGAAGAAGCGCAAACCAACAATGTTGAGAAAATTAAGCCGGAAATCATGGAAAAAGCTGTTTTCGTTGAAAAAGAAAGTAGAAATGCCCAAAGAGATGCTTATTTGGAGAAGTATAAGCTGCTAAAAGAAAATACGGATATTTTCCCCTTTGGCAATGAAAGCGTGCCGTGGAAATGCATTTCCATAGAGGAAATGGTGCTTTTGGAGGACATTCCATTAGCTTGGTTGAAGGATTACTTTATAATACTTTCCATGAAAAAATATCATCATCTGATTTGGAAGCCTCAGGCAAAGGGATACCTTCTTGGGGTACCTGGTGCGGATACCGCCCGAGAACGTGCCAAAGCAGAGCAATTAGGCTTTTCCAAGTTTCAAAAAATGGAGGATGGCACCCTTGGCTATTGGATTTTTACAAAGAAATAAGGGTTGCCTTTGGGGGATTTCGATAGTATGATACCTTTATTAGATTTTGTGAAAATAAAGGAGATCGTTATGAGAATCAGAAAAAAGCCTTGGGCAGAAGCGGAGCTTGAAAATAATAGCAGGGTAATTCAGGATGCAAGAAAAGGTAAGTGGGCGGAGTTTTTTGGAAATGATAATCCGATTTATGTGGAAATAGGCTGCGGAAAAGGCGGTTTTATCACAAAGAACGCGCAAGCGTATCCTGAAATTAATTTTATTGGAATTGAAAGGCAGCAGTCGGTCATTGCGCTTGCGGCAAGGAAAACGGATGAGGAATTATGCAATTTGGCGTTGCTTTGGGAAAATGCCGCAAACCTTTCTGATTTGTTTGAGGCGGGAGAATTTCAAAGGCTTTATTTAAATTTCTCTGATCCTTGGCCGAAAAAGAGAATGTTTAAACGCCGTCTCACCTATCGTGGTTTTTTGGAAAGCTATCGGGAAATTATGGGGAATCATGCAGAAGTGTTTTTTAAGACAGACAACCGAAATCTTTTTGAATTTTCTCTCAATGAGTTTTGTGCAGACAATTGGAAGCTTTCCAATATTTCTTTGGATTTGCATCATAGTGATTTTGAGGGAAATATTATGACGGAATATGAAGAAAAATTTTCTGAGCAGGGGATGCCCATTTATCGTTTGGAAGCCCGCTATGACAAATAATATAGTTCAAGCTATGTGAAAAAAGGGAGTCAAAAACCTTGGGCGCCGCCCTCTCACTGCCCAAGATAGGGCAGACGGCGGAGCCGGCTTTTGCGGAGCAAAAGTGATGATCCCCTGCTTGCTTTTTGAAAAAAGCAAGAGCAAAAACTTTTATTTAAACCGCATATTTATGCGGTTTCTAAAGGGTCAAGGTGCAATGGCAAAGCCATCAAGGTTTTGACTTTTTCGACAGTTTAAAGGGAGTCACTTAAAAGTGACTCCCTTATTTTGTAGTATCTATGCAGCAAACATGCAGGATATGTAATGAAATTAATTGTCCTCTTCCGTGTCTGGATCGGGGAAGTTTTCAGCCCTTGCCTTAAACTCCATAGGAATTGGGTCATCATTTACAACTAAAGAGGTTAAAAAGGAACCATAGAGATGGTTCACGTTTTTGCGCCAATTTCTGCAAATTTGTTGGGCCTGCTGTTTTGAAACAACGGAAACGCTGATTTCCATAAGCAAGCCGCCATCGTCGTCACAAAGACCGCATTTCACAAGAAAGTCTCCGTTGAATTCAGGAAAATAGTTTGCAGTCACTGCATATTCCGCTCGAATGCGCTTGTTATTATCCTTTACATAAATGCTAATGTCTTCTTTTACGCTTTCCTTTACATGGTTTTGAAAGTAGTTGATAACCTCTTCCCCTTCGTCTGTAAGGGTGTAGCGTGTATTATTGTGTTCCTTTGTTTTTTCCAACCAGCCTGCATCTACCAATTCAGAAAGATACTGCTGAACGGAAAAATAATCCATATATTCTTTATTCAACAAAAACTGACAAATTTCGCTATTAGAGAGGGAGATCCCCATTTTTTGCACTAAGTGCAATATAATCAGTTTGTGTTCCGCTAATTGTCGAATGGGATCAGCCACAGTCAGTTCTCCTCTCAAAATATTTTATATTCTATCATAAAATTACATAAATGAATAGAGCTAATTTTAGGTAGAATAAGAATCGCCCTGATGAATTTGCTTTTTTTTCAGCAATTGATGCAAGCCGTTTAAAACATCACGTTTATGTAGGCTCCATAAAGGCGCCAAAAGGATATTTTTATCCCCATCGCCCGTCAAGCGGTAAATGACAATGTCAGGGCGCAGACGGGAAATACAATGACAAAGGAGTTCCAAATACGCTTCTTTTTCCAGGGGGATATAATCCCCTGCTTCATAAAGGGCTGCCAAATCTGTATGGGCAAGCACATGCAAGAGCTGCAATTTTATTCCGTGGATTGGCAAACGGTTTAAAAAATCTATGGTATTTCTCATATCCTCTACGGTTTCGCCCGGAAGCCCTAAAATAACATGAGCAACCACAGGAATCCCAATGCGGTGGAGTTTTTCTACACTTTCTGCAAAGACTTGATTGGGATAACCGCGGCGAATAAATTCTGCCGTATGCTCATTTGCCGTTTGCAGACCCAATTCTACCCATACTTTTGTTTTATGAGAAAGCTCCTGAAGTAAATCCAAAACGTCATCCCCCAAGCAATCGGCACGGGTAGCAATGGAAATTCCGGAAATTTGGGGTTGTGCAAGGGCTTCCTCGTATTTTGCGCGTAAAACCTCCACGGGAGCATAGGTGTTGGTAAATGCCTGAAAATAAGCGATATAGCAGGCGTTCGGCCATTTATTTTGTGTTTGGGCGCGCCCGGTTTCAATTTGCTGGGCAATGGTTAGGGCAGCATCCTCAGCAAAATCCCCTGAGCCGCCGGCGCTGCAAAAAATACAGCCAGATGTGGACAGGGTGCCGTCTCGATTTGGGCAGGTAAAGCCACCGTCTAAAGAAATTTTAGCGGTTTTTTTACCGAATAAATTTCGATAATATTCATTCAGGCTACGGTATGGGTACTGCGTCACAGAGAATGCTCCTTCCAGTTTGCTAAGAAAGATTTTTTAGCCGCAGTCCTTCGCATAACGTCATGACGGAATGCCATTGGCCATCATCCTTGGCTGCATGGCGTATCAAAAGGAGAAAATCTGCCTTGCTGCTTTCCAAAAAGGAATGGGCAAGATAAGGAGAATCCTCTTCTTTGTAGGCTGATAAAAAAAGCTGTAGGCTCTCTTCGGTAATTGCCAAAGGGATACAGGGTTCCATTTGTATCAGGATTTCTTCTACTGTTTCGTCTCCACAAGGACACTTTGCAAAATAGTAGTAAAAGCTGCGGCTATCAAAAAAACATACATGAGAGGGCGGAAAATTTCGTCCGTCGGTCATGGTTTCGCGCAATAAATTTAAATAGCCACAGAGTTTTTTGTGGCTGAGTGCTTGTTTCATCATAATCACCTCAAAACCTTTGAGTCCTGAAAGTAATATGTGCTTGATTGAGAAAAATAATGATGTCAGTTTTTTACTCTACCCAAAGCTTCAGTTCCGTAAGCAATGCGGCGTTATCCTCCGGAGAAAGAATGCAAAAGCGCAAAAACCGTTCGTCCAAAAAAGTGAAGGAGGATGCATCACGAATTAGCATTTTTTTCTGTATTAAATGCTCAAAAAGCTCAGCCGCTGTGATTTTATCTGTCAAAAGCTTCAATAAAATAAAGTTTGCAGAGGAAGGAAAAACCTTCACATTTTTCCAAGTGGCAAGTTCATCTACGGCTTTTTTTCGCTCTTTGGAAATAAGCTGTTGGGTTGTGGTATGAAAGTCGGTATCGGAGAACATTTTTTCCCCTGCAAATGCCGCCAGACTATTGACGCTCCAAGGGTCCTGATTCGTTTTCAGTCGTTCCAAAAAGCCTTGACTGGAGGAAATGCCATAGCCCAAGCGGATTCCCGGTGCGGCAAAAAACTTTGAGGTTCCCCGAACAACAAATAAATTATTGAATTTTTTTACCAAAGGAACGGCACAAATTTCGTTAAGGTTGTCCGAAAATTCTATATAGGTTTCGTCAATCATAACAGAAGCACCGATTTTTTTTGTATGCTGTAAAACCGTTTCCAATTGTAAGGCGGTGAAGGCAGAGCCCGTAGGGTTATTTGGGTTGCAAATGACCAGCATCCCAATGTCAGGCGTCAATGCTTCAAGCAGTGCAGCCAAATCTATCAAGAAGTTGTCCTCTTCCTTTAAAGGGAAATAGGAAAAGGCGCCGCCGCAAAGGGTGACCTCTCTTTCATATTCGGAATAGGACGGCCCGATAATGATGCTTTTTTTCGCATGAACCGTTTGAATAAAGGTGGAAATTAGCTCGGTTGAACCGTTTCCCACTACAATGTGTGCAGCATCTGCCCCCGTATATTTGGCAATGGCTTGCCTTAATGAGGTATATTTTTTATCGGGATAAGTGGAAATAATGCTTAAATTTTCGGCTAAAGCTTTTTCGGCTGTTTTAGGAAAGCCAAGGGGATTGATGTTTCCGCTGAAATCTTTGATTTCATTTTTTGAAACACCATACTTTCTTTCAATCGCGTCTAAATCGCCGCCATGCTGATGAATAAGTTGCATCATTGTACGCTCCTTTTTACTAAAAAATCTCATCTAATTTTTCTATATCAGAAACCTTTTGGCTTTGCGCCTTAATCCGCGGGTAGAGGATATAGGGATCTCCCACGGAAATATCCATAACCTCCATTTGGAGTTGATTTGTTTTTGTAAAGCTAAGGGAAAAAATCACGCCTTTGTCCAGCCATAAATCTCCAAGGGTTTTGTCTTCTGTTTTATTGATACTTCTTTTTGAACCCAAGGGAGAATAATCCACAGGGAAATTATTTTCATCAGGCACGGAAAGAAGATAGTCGGTCTCCTCCTCTATGGAAAAGGCGGCGGATAAATCCCCACAAAATTCATCCAAGGCAGTTGTAATGCCAATTTCTATCAATTTCCAGAAATCGGGGTCGTCTTTTTGGGAAACACGCAGGGTGAGAATATCTTTTTCCGCACCCGAGTAGAAGACATGTTCAAAACGGCTAATTTCAATTTCCCGTTCCAGTGCCTCAATGATTTGGTCGAAGGAAAGCTTGTCCGGCATGATATATTTATCTTCCTCCTCAGCTTGGCTGCCGAAAAGCGCCTCCCCCAAAGGAGTCATAGAATAATAGCTGGGCGGGCTGAATAATTCCGCACCAATATTATGCTCCATAATCAGCAGAGCACACAAGTTGTTTACCTGATGAAAGAAATTGATTGGAGCAAATGAAATTGGTCGTAGGATGCCAAAAAAACAGCTCATTGGATAAAAAAACCATTTATCTATCATGATTCCGGTAAAAAGAAAAGAGGAGATAATGGCCTTATCATCTTCTGTTAAATCATTTGGTTGGGTTTGCCAAATTTTTTCAATCTCTATATCAACCTGTTTATAAAAATCAATAAAAATGCTATCTGTTTCTGCCGGTGCAATCAGGCAATCCTCAAAGAAGGCAGGGGTTGCAACGCCTTGCTCTAAATCCATAGAAATGGAGAAGCGCTCCGCCGCCAATTCGCACGCGGCTTCCACCATAGTTTTTAATATGTCCTCGGTGCTTTTTGCAAAAAGGGTGCTGCAATAGGGTGCTCGCTGCACTTTTTTTGTATGAATTGCGGGCAGGTAAACAAAGAGTCCGATTCTCCATGCAAGACGAGTTAAGTATTCCAAATAAAACTCATTTTCATGGGAAAGCTCTTTTAAAAGTGTTTTTCTGTCCTCCTCGACAAAAAAAAGATCCTCATCCATTTTGCGATCGGGCACACAAAAATCTGTGATTTTACGCAAATCCTCAACAAGGGGATGATGCTCCAATGAATAAGAAAGTAGCGCAAGGGTACACTCTTTTAAATCCTCCCCCTGGGGGCATAAACGCAGCGTATATTGAAACGTTTTCCCTTCATTTTGGCCTTCCATATCCTGAGCGATAATATTCGCGGGAGATAAGAGGGTATCTGCTGCAATGGCAGTATAATACCATTTGGAAAAAGCCAAAGGGGCTGCATTTTTCAAGCCATTTTGACAGGAGGCATCCATATGGGCATACATGGAGGTGTAGCCGTTTAAAAACAAGCGCAGCAAATGACTATGCCGTTCTTGGATCGTTTGTTTGTGTTTCATTAAAAAACTCCTTTTGGGATTTTGATTTATATTGATAACAAAGAATCCTTAGCATTCAGTATCAAAAGCTTCAAGGGTGAAATGGGTTGAAAATACTTTTGATAATTGTTTGCTAAAAGTATTGTTTTTCTCTTTCTCAAAAAATATAATTAAGAAAAGATGGTTAAACTTTATTTTAACAGATAAAAGGGCAAAATGAAACATGAAAAGATGAAAATACTTTAGCAATTTGCACTGTATGGATACAGAGACGTATTTGTTTTTGTGCAAAAGACAGATTTCAATAAAAGTTGTGCATATTTTAGAGGTTATTGTTGAAAAGAAATTTGAAATATGTTATATTCCTTGTATTGAAAACAAATGTTTTTGCTAAGGCAACACCGCACAGTTGGACGCACAGAATGATGCGGTATTACCAAAAAAAACAGGAGGAGAAAAAGTGAAGGAAGACAAGAATTTTTATATTGTGGATAAAAGTGTATTGCCGGAAATATTTTTAAAGGTAATGGAAGTCAAAAATCTTTTAGAAAGCAAGAAAGAAAAAACGGTACAAGACGCTGTGAGTAAGGTGGGAATCAGCCGAAGTGCGTTTTACAAATATCGGGATGCTGTTTTCCCTCTTTACGAAAACACAAGAGGCAAAACGGTTACCATTTCTATGAATTTGGATAATACTCCTGGGCTGTTGTCGGCTGCTTTAAATAGTATTGCCACAGAGGGTGCAAATATTTTGACGATAAATCAAACGATTCCCATTAATGGAATTGCCAATGTTACCATAACCATTGAAACAAATGTGATGCAAGGGGAATTTAGCCGCTTGGTGAACCGAATTGAAGGTCTGCAAGGGGTGCAGTCGTTGAGGATTATCGGTAGAGAATAAATTTTCTTGGTTTATGGATCAAAAAATTTGATTTTTCAGGCTCCTCTTGGGGGAGCTTTGTTTTGCCCGTTTTTTTGAAAAAATATTGTGTTTTTCATGGCTAGAGCCATATATAATTATTGTAAGAAGTGGAGGGTAGTATTATGATACATATTAGGATTCCTGCGACATCGGCAAATATGGGGCCTGGTTTTGATTGTATCGGTGTTGCGTTGGAATTGTATAACCATCTTTGGGTAGAGGAAATACCAAAAGGCTTGCAAATTGAAGTGAAGCGTAAACAGGAAATTGAAATTCCTACAGATGAAACCAACTTGATTTATCAAACGATGAAGTATTTATATGATCAAAAGGGTCTTGCAATGCCTGGTGTGCACCTGATTCAGGAGGATTACATTCCTATGGTCAGGGGCTTGGGTAGCAGTGCCGCTTGCATTGTTGGGGGCTTGATGGCTGCCAATGAACTGGCTGGCAGACCTTGCGATAAAGAGGAGCTGGCTCAAATGGCTGCAAAGCTTGAGGGGCACCCCGATAATTCCAACCCTGCTATTTTTGGCAGTATGGTTGTTGGCGCGCAGGATGAGGAAAAAATGATGCATGTGCGCCTTGATTTGCCTGAGGATTTGGTTTTTGCGATCATGGTACCCGAGTTTCCTGTTTCCACGGCGAAGGCCAGAGGGGTATTGCCCGACGGATATTCCCGCAAGGAAGTTGTATTTAACGTTTCCAGAGGGGCCTTATTGGTAGCATCCATGATGAGCGGCAAGCTTGAGAATCTGTCTATGGCCATGGAGGATAAAATTCATCAACCCTATAGAAGTCAGCTGATTCCTAATATGGGGAGGATTTTTAAACAGGCAAAGGAGTATGGTGCGTTGGCTTCCTATTTAAGCGGTGCCGGCTCTACGCTCATGGCTATGGTAAAAAAGGAGCAGTCTGAACAGTTCCAAAAAGAGATGTCCGAATATTTGCAAACCCTTCCCGACCATTGGCAGTTGACGCTTTTAAAGGCGGATTTAGAGGGTGCAAAGGTAGAGACAGAATAACAGGAGGAAAGAACGATGTTAATTGTGCAAAAATATGGCGGCAGTTCTGTTGCCAATGCAGAAAGAGTCTTTAATGTTGCCAGAAGAATTTTGAAAGCGAAAGCAGAAGGCAATGATGTGGTTGTTGTTTTGTCTGCGCAAGGGAAAACAACAGATGGTTTGATTGCAAAGGCAAAGGAAATTAATCCCAAAGCAAACAGAAGAGAAATGGATATGCTTTTGGTAACCGGAGAGCAGCAGTCTGTTGCGTTAATGGCAATGGCAATTAATGCCTTGGGCGGCAGAGCCGTTTCATTAAATGGCGTGCAGGTTGGGATTGAAACAACAAATAATTATAGCAATGCAAGAATTCGTAAAATTCAAACAGAGCGTATTGAAAACGAATTGGAAAGAGGCAATGTTGTTCTTGTGACAGGATTTCAGGGTGTAAACCCCCTTGGAGATATGACAACCTTGGGCAGAGGCGGTTCCGATACCTCGGCGGTTGCTTTGGCAGCTGCGTTGAATGCGGATGTCTGCCAAATTTATACCGATGTTGACGGTGTTTATACTGCGGATCCAAGAGTGGTGAAGGATGCGCAAAAGCTTGATGAAATCAGCTATGACGAGATGCTGGAATTGGCATCTTTAGGGGCGAAGGTTCTGCATTGTCGTTCCGTTGAGGTAGCGAAAAAATACAATGTAAAGTTATCAGTGCTTTCCAGTATGACGGATGCAGAAGGTACACAAGTGAAGGAGGAATGTAAAATGGAGAGAATGCTGATTAGTGGTGTGGCAGCAGATAAAAATGTATCCCGTATTTCTATTATAGGGGTTAAGGATGAGCCGGGTAAGGCGTTTGAAGTATTTTCTTTAATGGCGAAAGAAAAAGTCAGTGTAGATATTATTCTTCAGTCAACGGGACGTGACGGAAGACAGGATATTTCCTTTACAATAGGTAAGGATGATTTGGATATTGCTTTAAAGGCATTGGAGGATAACAAAGAAAGATTAACAGCCGAAGCCATTCAGCATGACGACAGTGTTGCAAAGTTATCTATTGTGGGTGCGGGCATGGCTTCCAATCCAGGGGTAGCGGCAATGTTCTTTGAAGCAATGTATGATGCAGGCGTAAATATTCAGATGATTTCTACCTCTGAAATTAAGATAACTGTTTTAATTTCTGAAGAAGATATTGATACTGCTATGGTAGCAGTACATGACAAATTTAAAAATGCATCTGTAAATATGAGAAAGAATTAATTCATGAAAAAGGTATCCTTAAATAATTGAGGATACCTTTTTAACAAATTATAAATTTCGGGGAATCACCGGAGATTATTTTAAACTAGTTGGTCAGAGGGATTTGACCATGGCTATGCTACACGCTTTTAGTCGTTACAGCCATATTTATTCATAAAGAAATAGTGTTGTTGATTCAAATAATCACGAGCAATGTCTAACGCTTCACCAAAACGCTGGAAGTGAACGACCTCGCGCTCACGCAGGAAGCGCAGGGGCGCAAGTACATCGGGATCGTCGGTTAAATCAATGAGATACTCATAGGTGGCGCGCGCCTTTTGTTCTGCAGCGAGATCTTCGTATAAATCGGCCATAGGGTCCCCCTTTGACTGGAGTGCACAAGCACTAAAGGGAACACCAGCTGCGGATGCTGGATAAACACCCAGACCGTGATTTACATAGTACGCATCAAGACCGGAGTTGATGATTTCATCCTTGGTGAGGCCTTGGGTTAGCTGATGGAAGATAGTTGCCATCATTTCGGCATGGGCGAATTCTTATGGGTGTTATTATTATCAATGAAGTGTAAAAAAATTAGAAATCCTTTGTAATTTTAGGGTAAACCAATAATTCAAAGCTGTCGGGAGAGCTGTGCCAGCGGCCGTTTATGGTTTTTTTGTAATCCGCATGGTCAACGACTTCTCTGAGCAGCTTATTTTGTTCTGCAGGAGATAATTTATAATAAACATCAAGCAAATATTCTATTTTTGGAATCAGGGTTATGTTTTGGTGTTCCTGTTTTTTGATCAATTCCGATTTATCAATCAAATCATGTAATTTCTCTTTTTTTTCAGAAATTTTCTGTGTCAAAGTTTGATTTCTTTTCGTAAATATTTCGGTGGTATAAATTCCTTGCTCCAATAAATCAAAGGTGTTGTCCAGCTGGGTGTGAAGATTACTGATTTCTTTTTGCAATGCTTCTACCGTGGTTGCAATGACTTGCTTTTGGCTTTGGGTGTTGCTTTTAGGGTTTTTCAGGGAAACCTTATACTCTTCCACCCAGTGTTCCAAAGCTTCCATGAGCCTTGCTTCCACGGCATACAACGGAGCGGAAATATTGGGGCATCCATGGGTGTTGCAAATCATGGAAGCGGGTTGCCCTGTTTTTTCGTAAGGCCTGCGCTGCATGGCATTTTGGCAAAGGGCACATCGAACAATACTGGCGAGGGGGTTTTTCATGGTACCAAAGTCCGGTATCACGGAGGGACGATTGTTTTTGATTTTATCTGCTACCAAATGCCATAGCTCCTCTGAAACAATGGCTTCGTGTAGTCCATCATAAATTAATGGATTTTTGTTGATGGGACGATAAGGAATGACCTTGCCATTTTCCGTTCTTTTGATTGTTTTCCGATAGTCCCAAGTCAGTTTTCCCATGTAAACTGGATTTTGCAGCATACGAGTGACGGAGGACGTTGCCCAAGCGCCGCCTTTTCGGTTTTTAATTCCTATCTTGTTCAAATGCCGCGCGATGGTGTTGCGCCCAACGGCTTTGTAAGTCCCATCCTCAGCTCTATCACCATAGGCATAAAGCTCATACATCATTTTTACGATTTCAGCCTCTTCGGGAACGATGGCAAGGGTGTAACCTTTTTCACCCTGTATTTTTTTGCGCGTATATCCAAAAGGAGGAATGCTTCCGCAATATTTCCCTTCGCTGACGGAGGCTTGCCGTCCCTGCTGCATACGGCGATTAATGGTTTTATATTCACGGCGTGACATAAATAATCCAAACTCAAAATATTCCTCATCAAATTCATTATTTGGATCATATGTTTTTGTGGGTGTAACGATGAGGGTGCTGCTGTACTTAAAAGCATTTGCAACAATGCCTTGATCTAAAGTATTCCCTCTGGCTAGACGTTCCACTTCCATAACAATGACACCCTGCCATAGCCCCTTTTCCACATCGGCAAGAAGCTGCTGCATGACAGGACGTGCCGCTAAGGTTTCACCGGAAACGATTTCTCTGTAAATTTGCCCGATGGTAAGGTGCTGGCTGTTGGCAAGGGATAGTAAGGCCTTTTCGTGGCGGGCGAGGGTTTCCCCTTCCCCACGCTGCTCGGCTTCATCATCTGCACGAGATTTTCTTAGATAGATACAATATTGCTCCATGAAGTCACCTCAAATCATGAGTTTAGTAGGGGATTTTTATAAATTTCTTGTATAAACAAATCACTGAGAACGTCTATCAATTCGAATTTGCTCTGCAAGGTTTCGTTTATCTAAATAATCATCATGTTCGAGATGAATTTCACTATTGCAGCAAGGGCAAACCAAGGTTGTTACCAGTTGATTTAGAGAGACAGGAATTTCATATTTGCAATTTGGGCAGGGGATTCTTGGTGTTAAGTTGTCAAACGAGCGCATAGCCTTAGCTCCTTTCATAAGTAATTAGCATGGCAGTTCCTATATTGAAAGAATAACATAGCATTACAAAATATTCCATATTAAATTGAGGAGATGTTATAAGTGTATGCTGAGCGCAGAAAAAAACAGCGCATGAGAGGGTATTTATTTCGAAAAAGTACAGGCTGCAGCAAGAACCTTGTTAATCGTATGAAAGATGAAGGCTTCACAATAAATGAAGGCATTCTGGTAGCAAAAAAAAAGGATTGCATCTTATCTGAAATGAGCAAATGCAATCCCAATTTAAAAATTTATTGAATATAAGCTTCTTTGTTATTGGAAGAGATTTCTTTGAAGGCAGCATCGTACACAAGAGCGTATAATTTGGCAGCCTGCGTGGCTTTCCCATAGAACTCTTTTTTATCAGTATCACGAAAAGCTTTATCATTGTTTGTATCATAAAACTTTTTACACAAAATCATGGCGATATTATGTGCTGCCATTTCAGGGTTGATTTTTTCCATATAAATCTCCTTTTTCATTTATTTGGCATGACAATGCCGGTAAAAGAAAGGATACCATATTAAGTTGAAAAATATTCCATAGAAAAGTAGTTTCATAAGTGTTAAGTAGCTCCACGAAGAAAAAGGGGAAATTGGACGAATTGTGCCGCATAGAAATAAAGCGGGGTGATAAATATGGCAGAAGCAATGAGGTTTATGATAGGAAATACAACCTGCGTCATTATGGATGACTGCTGCAGTTATCCCGACCAAGCTGAGCGAAACGCAAGAGCTAGGAGAAATATTGAAGAAATTGTTTCCCGCGCATATCTGGCAGACCCGGAGGGGTTTGAGCGGCGTGGGGACGAAAGAAATCGAAGAAGAACACCCACAAAAAGGGATTAAGGGCGTAAGCCCTATATAGAGGACAAGCCTATGTAAGAAAGGATGAATTTGTTTTGCTTGCCATGACAAGCCGTTTGAAAGATTACATAGCCACTGGGGATTGCGGCAAAATGAAGAACATAGAAGGGCTCAGAAGAAAAAAGCTAAGGAAAAATCAAGCTGAAGTTAAACAATGAATCAGTGAAGTGATAAATCTCTCGTTGAGAGTTTTTTTGTAGAATTTGTCGAAAATTAGGCAAAATAATATAAAAATAATTCAAACGGTAGAATACGTTGTCATTATTGTAAAAATACTGGTAAATAATAGCCAAAAGTGTATAATTATGGCTAGTGAAAGCTTCGGCAAAAAAAGCAAATGACATCAGGAATACCAATGAAACGTTTTACATTGTAATCGTAGGAAGCGGTGCCGGCCTCATGGTTATGGAAGCAGCTTTAAACAAAGGATTAAGCTGTGCAATCATTGAAAAAGCAAAGTTTGGTGGCACATGTCTAACCAAAGGCTGCATTCCCTCCAAAATGCTCGTTTATCCTGCTGATTTTATCCGTGAAGCGGAGGAGTCCCAGCGAATTGGTATTCGGAGGTCTCGTCCGGAAATCGATTGGGATGCAATTTCGAAAAGAATGTGGGAGCAGATTGATTTTAGTAAATCCATTGAACACAGCTTACAGGGCATTCCAAACCTTACAGTATATAAGGGAAGCGGTGCCTTTACCGAACCGAATAACATGGTTATTTCCTGCGAAGGCAAGGAAGATGAAATTATCTATGGTGATTCATCCTTCTCTGAATGAACTGACGGCATGGGTGTTTGAAAAGCTAAATGCATCAGAATAATCTTCTCTTAAAACTCCTATATTTTACTACTAATCAACAGGGGGAGGGTTGCCGGAGATAGAAGATTCTGCTTTTTAGCAAGGCCTCTAACTGATATTAATTTTACAACACAATTCACAGCGAGGTGGTTTTATGAACCTGACATTTCATTGATAATGGGATACTACAGATTATTCATATATCTACCATGGGCTAAGGATACTATTTCTCTGATTTTAGCTTCCGAGTACTGTCACAATGAACTATTTCTGCGGTTCTGGTGCTGATCTAACACGATTCTTTTTCGGTTTCTGTAATTGTTCCACTGCTCCAGCATCATGTTTGCCAGCAAGCCAGCGGTGATTACCAATCCACCGGCAAAAGTGGAAGTTGAGCATTCCAAACCGAGTGCTAAATCTAGTGCTATTCCAGTAAAGATTTGCCCGATAAACGATAACAGTGTTAAGTGAAATGCTGACACCCTTGGGACAGTGATATTAAACAGCAGCACAGTTACCACACCAAGTGCACCACCCAAATACATCCAGGGCTTTGTGCCTGTAGCCATCAACCAGACTGGTCTTTGTAAGCATAGCGCAAGAACAATGCAAATTGGCAAACCCACCAGATGGTTTAAAAATGAACCCACCAAGGGACTTGTTTCTGTAGACAGTCTTGAATTTATGGTTCTAGACAGCACCACTGTAATACCAGCACTCAGCGACAGAACGACGGCAAACGCAGCCTCCGAAACGGAGTTATCCATCATGATAAAGATGCCGATAATCGCGGCAAGATAGCCAACAACAGAGCTCTTGCTTGCCCGTCGCTTTTCTACTCCAAGCCAACCGAAGGAATCTAAAACGACGGACGAAAGGCTTTGCCCCAGCAGCCCCAAGGCGACGATGCTGGTCATGGTGATTCGCCCATAAGCGTAATTGTTAAACAGTGTGGTGAGCACGCCGATAGCGCCCCCGAAATAAGCCCATTGCGGAGCCCGGCTTTTAATTTGTAGGCGTTCTTTTCTTATTGCGCATATTAAGGCTGCAAATATTACGCCAACGATATGAATGATTACGGCTGCGGAATAAGCGCCATAGGACGCTGTTAGCCCACCATTTAGTGACACCATGACGGAAATGATAACCCCCACCAAGATTGATAGCAGATAATACATTTGAGCACCTCCTTTGGTTTTATTGTATTATCTGTCTAGACGAAGCATATAGGACATTTGTCAGGGTAATGGTACACATTCAATACAAACTTAAGGGAGTGAAGGTCATGATAAAGTGCCCGATTACTGCGGAATCAAACTCGGACTTGAAAGAATACGGACTTGATTTTTGTTCCTTACAAGACTGTGTGCTCTGTAGCTTCGATTCCGGTGAAGTTTTATTAAATCAAGGGGACCCGGTTGAACATCTATTTATTGTCCTGCGAGGAAAAATCAAGGTGTGTATGCTTGCTGCAAACGGGAAGGATTTGACGCTGTGCTATTATATTGCCAATGGAATTTTAGGTGATGTTGAATTTGTGCAGGAGAACAAATCTGCGTCAGCCACATCTATTGCAGCATTTCCGTCTGCTTGCATCAGAATTCCTTTGAACCTCAATCAGGAGTATCTGATTCATAACATTACTTTTATGAATCAGGTGGCAAGGGGGCTTTCAACGAAACTGCTAAACAGCAGCTATGCACACATTACATCAGCACTGTATTCGGGAGAAGAACGCCTGTGTTCCTACATTCTTATGGCGGAGCATAATGGGATGTTTACAGAAATTCTTTCCGATGTATCCAAGTCTATTGGAATTAGCTATCGTCATCTTTTTCGCCTACTCAACGACATGTGCCAGAGAGGAGTATTAGAAAAGAGAGCGTCGGGTTTTATCGTTTTAGATAGACAGTATCTGGGCGAAAAATGTGCTCGCATGTAAATCGCTACTGCTTTCTCGCGGATCTATTTGCGTGTGAGATTATGAGCATAATCCTAGCAAATTACTGCACATAAAGTTTAAAAATAGTAATACGAAATACGAATGATTTCTATTTTTCCAAGGAGGCAAAACATGAAGCGGAATATTATGAAGCATAAGAAAATAGCGTTTTTCACGTTGATAGGTATTTTTATAGTGGGAATTTATATCCTTTACTATTTTAATATAATACCCCATAAAAAATACAGCAATGAAGATTTTAACATACAGCGGTATGTAAGTGATATAGACAGAGATTCTGACGGAATTGATGACCAAACCGATATTTTAAAAGGCGTTCGCAATTATGTCTCCACAAACCCAAAATATAAAAGCAAATTTTATGAAACCGGTTATCCTGATGATGAGTACGGAGTTTGTACCGATGTTGTGGCGTTTGGATTACAGAGTGCGGGATATGACTTAATGGAACTTTTGAACGAAGATATACTGAACCACAGGGATTTGTACAACATAGAAACGGTTAACAAAAATATTGATTTTAGAAGGGTGCGAAATTTAAGGGTATATTTTACAAATAACGCAATTTCACTGACAACGGACAAATCAGACATTGAGCAGTGGCAAGGCGGAGATATTGTTATATTTAACGCGCATATCGGAATTGTATCAGATAACAGAAACAAAAAAGGTATGCCATTTATAATTCATCATGCATACCGTTTTCAGCTTGATTACGAAGAAGATATTCTTGAAAATCGTAATGATATTATTGGACATTATAGAATCAGCTAAGGTTCAGGTTACTTGTTTACTATCTTTAAGTAGGAGTTGAACTATTACAAATATTAGGTGGTACAATGATTTTACGCGTGGCGTAAAAAAGACAGATTGGATAAAGCATATGTAGTAAAGGGAAAATTAGATTGCAGGATTTTGTCTGTTGAATTGGAAGGCCTGTTAAGTGATTTACAATAAACAGGTGGGGGGATATACATGTTTTTAATTTTTATTGGAATTTTGACAGAGGAACAACAAAATTTAGTGGAACAAATATTTCATGAACATCACATTCGGTTTTATCGCATTTCTTTTCGCATTTTAAAATCAGATGCTTCTGCCAATGACGCGGTATCTACAGCCTACCTAAAGATTATGGATAACATTGAAAAAATTTCTGAACTTCCCAGTCCCCTCATGACTGCTTTCTGCGTTACTATAGTGAAAAATACATCTATTGATATCATTCGTAAGTCAAAAAAGTTCGCTCATGTAGAGTCGCTAGATAATTTTCAAGATGAGTCAGCAGAGAATTTTGAGGACATATACATAAATCAAACAAATGTGCAGACACTTACAGATTTATTGGATAAGCTTTCCGATGAAGAACGAAAGCTTATTCAGTTGAAGTATGCACAGGATATGGGATATTTAGAAATAGGGAAGTTACTTGGCATATCCGAAGAAGCTGCAAAAAAACGAGGACAACGAATGATCCAGAAGTTGAAAAAACTATATGGTGAGGGGTGAGTTGAGTGAGCGAGAAGTTCGAAGAGTTATTAAAACTTGCCGCTGTTGCCAATTTTGATAAAGAAATTTCAGAAAATATTAACCATTTTGAGTATGACTATAGAAAAGTAAATTTGGAGGATAGGCAGCAGTCAAAACTTGCCGAAAAGGTATTGTTGTTACCTCCAAAAGGTATGTTCGCGATGTTTGGCAAGTATTGTTTTCATCTCACGCCTTCAGAAATAGAAACATTTTTTCAAATTGAAAAGCCAAAAGGTTATTTACTTTTCTATCAAAAAATGCTTTCACTCATTATGGGCTTAGGAGAAGGACAGCTTATTTCTGATGACTCAATGAAGCACGCCTGTAAGGCAGCATTAAATGAATATTATAAGAAAGAACTTTATGCTGATGATAATCAAATGGGCTTGAGACATCCTAAACTGAAAGTGGGTTTTAGAAAGCTTGTGAAAAAAGTCGCCGTAGCTGCCATCATTGCAACGATGAGTTTTTCTACGATGATGGTTGCAAATGCTGAATTTAGAGAAAGGGTGATTTCTTGGATGATTGAAACCTTTGAAAAGTATAGCATTTTTGAATTAAAGAACGATGAAGCACAAACAATCGAAAATTTACAAAAGTATGTACCTTCATACATCCCGATTGGATTTGAATTAGAAAATACTGTTGTCCAGCCTAGCTTGGTTTTATTTGAGTACAGTAATGAAAATACTGATTATCTTGATATTTTAATGAGCATATCTGATACACGAGTCTATATGGATACCGAGGGGGTTTCCATAGAAGAACTAGAGGTACAGGGTTCTACAGCATATTATTTTAAGAAGGATAATGTGGAATGCCTTGTTTTTGAAAAAGATGGTTTTCATTTTGAGGTATATGGTTGCATGAGCAAGAATGATTTAATTATGGTTGCTGAGGGAATTAATAATCAGTAAAAAAATTTTTTGGAAAATTATAAAAAATTTGTCCCTTTTTTCCTCCTAGTGCGTTATATGGGTGAAACTATAATAACATACTAGGAGGATTTTTATTATGAACAAGAAAAAATTAACAGCATTAACTCTGACAGCATTGATGACAATTACTGTTCAGGCGGTTTCCACATCAGCCGCTTCATTGGAGACGTCCAACGACGAAGTTGTGGAGGCGCATGGTGTCATTACACCACGATGGGTAAGTACGACTATGGTAATCCCGTCAATTTCTAATTCGGGTTGCAGTATTTCGGTTTCTCTTTTAATTACGCCAAAGGAGGATACAGAAACATCTGAGGGTACACTTTATTTGCAGAAGTATAGCGGAAGCAGATGGCAGAATGTAAAATCTTGGACGATAGACGAAGAGGGAACTGTGGATATTACAAAGTCCTACACCGGAGTGAAAAATGTGAAATATCGCACAAAGGTTGTTGTTACAACGGGCGAGGATGATATTACTGCTACATCAAGTGAAATTACGCTTTAATCAAAACATAACGGCATCCCCTTGTATACATTTATTTTACCGAACTGTATTACCAAGCTCATTGACTGCTCCGGTAAAAAAACAAGAACGAAAATTTTTTAGGTGCTATATTTATTTTAACGGGCTTATGCTTACGAAAAGAATTCAGAAAAAGGGGCTTTGGATAGAAATGAAAGCTGTTTGAGGAATGGGGTTATTTTAATAATAATAGTCAGAAGTTTCTTCCACAAGAAAGGGTGCCATATAAAATTTAGTCTTTCTTAAAGGGGAATTTTATGAATCTTAAAGTAAAGTTTTTAAAGCTTGTGATTTAGCGCTATGGTTTTTAAGGGAATGGATATAAGGGATGTCCATTACAAAATATTTATAATGGATGATATATTCAAGTTTCTGTATTTGATCTTGCATAATTTACCCAGACGAAGGAAGTCTTTCACCGAAAGCCGGAGGACTTCTTTTTGTGCAAAATAACTTGATTGGTTAGGGGGCCAATACTATGGAATATACATTCAAGGATATGTTGAATGATCTAAAAAATGGCAGGGAAATTGAATTTGACTACAAAGAACAACACTATTCTATTGTAAATGGTAACGGGAAATGGTGTTATTGTGCTGATAAACAAAGCACTGAGCTGTGCAATTTTGAGGAAAAGAAACGATTAATCGGTAAAGTAAAGAAGCTAATCGTACAAAATGAAACTATGGAGAATGTCATTAACAAAAAATTATATGCCAAAGGCACACTTTATGTTCTTTAATGTATTGGTATCGTTTGTGTGTTCAAAAATTCTGAACTGGCAGCATCTCTTTCTTTTGAACAAGCTATGGGAAATGGGGCTGTAGAAGTGAATTTAATTGGTTAGGAGGAACTTATGAGTAAGCATTTTTTTGGTAGCCTATGTGTTTTATTGGGAAGCGCTTTGCTGTCACTAAATCTATATGGACTTAAGCTAATACAAATGATTGATAAGTCGGCAAGACAGGAATGGTGGAGTTCTCCGGGGTATTACCTGAAAAGTGCCCCAATATTTTTATCCTTTACTATTACAATAGGGATAATTATAGTTGGACTCCTAATAATTATATTGAATAGGCCTAGACGATAAATTTGAGCCAAAACCATTGAAGGAATACTTAAAAACTGTAGGAGCTGGGGTTTTATACAAATAAATCTTCCATGATAAGAACTTTTTTGAGGTGAGTAAGAGTTGATATATATGATTAATGCTATTTTAGGTGGTGTAATATACTACATCCATTTTGTTAATACCACTGAAAAAGATAAAATTTACGCGAAGATAAATTCAGTATTAATTGCTGTTTTTATATTGTTTTGTATTGGGAGTATAGGTTCATTTTTTGGATAATAAATTCAGGAAATTATGTTGCTAATAGTTTTTTATTGCAAAATCAAGGATAACAATGATAAGTAACAGTTTAGTGGATTGTCAGTAAATCAGGTAACTTTGCAAAGAGAGTGCCAGCCATGAACTTCCTCTCTAAGATCCAACATGAAGTTAAACAAGCAGTTTATGATTCTTAAGGCGGTGTAACACATGCTAAGCTCTATGCATATAATTTGTATTATTTTATCCGTAGTTGTATGCCCTGTATATGTTCATATGCTTAAACAACTTAGAGATAATAAACCAGTAACGAATCATACGATAATTTTATCAGTATTTGTTTTTGTATTTGTTTCATTAGTGGTTAGGAATATGTACTAATAAAGTATAATGTATACACAAGGCAGGACACACATTTACAGTAATAAGTTCAAAAAAAACAATAAAACAAAAAGCTGAAAGGGAATACCTCTTTCAGCTTTTTGTTACCCTAATACTTAGAATGATAAGCTTTATGCAAGTTTTAAAGCTTGCTCAGCCATGCGCTTTCCATAAATTTTAAACAGCTCAGCATATTCGTCAATGTTAGGCGAAATTGCAACCGGGCCTAAATGAATGACAGGCATCCCTTTAGATTGTCCACTGGAATATGCCATCATACCATCAACCATAAGATGTGTCAAAATACATTGAATGGCTAAATCTCCACCACCGTGGATAAATGCAGCTGTGGCATATGCACCAGCAAGTTTCCCTGCAACATTTAAACTAGATGGGCCGGATTCTAACCACATCTTCATGCGCCCAGAAAGGCAGCCCTTGTATGTAGGAGAACCAACAATCAAGGCATTGCTGTTCTTTACATACGCTTCATCAATTGCATCAATTCCAAATGCTTTGGCTTCCACACCATCTACGGACTGCGCCCCTTGAATAATGTAATCAGCCATTTTTGCCGTGTTTCCAGTTTTCGTGTCATAAATAATTGATATTTTCATTGAAATCACTCCTATTGATAAATTAAGTATACATGGTATAATTAGTATACCTATTTCAGTATAGCATATAATTTTCACCTGACAATAACTTAGTAAAATAATACAAGGTATAGTTTTTCTTACTTAGGAGGTAGCTACAAAATGGAAATGCACACAGAAGAAAACAACATATGCCCACTTAAATTAACGATGAATCTAATAGGTGGAAAGTGGAAGCTTAGTATAATTTGTTTGCTAAAAGATGGAAAACCCATGCGATATAATCAAATCAAGCGAGGGGTTCCTGGGATCACAAACGTGATGTTGTCGCAATCATTAAAACACTTGGAGGAACATGATGTTGTAAGTCGGCAACAGTATAATGAAGTTCCTGTTCGAGTAGAATATCAGTTGACAGAAAATGGACGGACACTTCTTTCAGTGCTAAGTCTTTTAAGTGAATGGGGGAACCAGTACATAGTTACCCACAGTACATATACATCCCATTGTTCTTCTTGTTTAATTCGAAAAGAAAAAAATATATGATCTTAGTTTCCCAGGTATACTTCAACGGTGTGTGGCGATAATCCCCTTAGTTTGATTTCTGTATAAGCCCGTAAGTAAATATCAACCTTAAAGAATTCAAACAACGAATCAGCCATCTCATCATCAGGTTTACCGTAAATTTATATCAAAAGTTGTATATATGTTATTGACATAACATGTCGATATTGTTATAATTGCATACAAAGATATCTCAGATAATAGCAAACTTGGTAAAAGCCAAGGACGCAAAGCCACGGGTCTAAAGCATTCTGCTATGATAGCCGGGTTACCGAAGAGGTCACGGGGGTAATTAACTGTGTGTCAATTTCGGCATGCAGTTTTTTTTGTTACAATTAAACATTTTATTTTGGAAAGGAAGTGCAAGCAAAATGAAAAAGGGATTAAGATTATTTTTCGCAATTTCTTTGGTGCTGTCAATGTCGGTTACTCCAGTTGCAGCAAAGTCAAGTAATGGGAACTCTGGTGTTTCTTCTTCGCAAAAAGAAACGAAAGGTAATGAGAACTCCGATGTTTCTTCTTCACAAAAAGAAACAAAGGGTAATGGGGTAACAAGTGCTTCTACTGATGACAGTACAGCCGAAAGCGACAATTCAGAAATTTCTAGCCAGAAAACAAAATCAAATAGTCAAGAAAGTAAAAAGGTATTTAAAGATGAACTAAATGAGCAAAAGAAAGAATTACAACAAGAGAAGAGCGCTTTAAATCAGCAGTTAGAAGCGCTTCAGTTACAGTACGAGACTATGCTTGCCTCAGGCGATGAAGCGGGTGCTGCAGCTGCCTTAGAAAGTATGAATGAGGTGAATGCGCAGGTTCAGGGTGTTCAGGCACAAATAAAAGAAACGATCAATCAGCGTTATATGGTTGTGAAAACAATGTATACTGATGAAGAGCTTGCTGAATTTTCCAATGCAAAAGAATTAATTGCTCAGATGTATGCGGATGCCGAAGTTTTATCAGCGGGCAGCGTTACGATTAACAATAACCTTATTAAATTTGATACACCTGCATATATCAAAAACGGAGTGACATTAGTACCACTGAGAGCTATATCAGAAGAATTGGGCGGAGAAGTGTCTTGGGATGCCGAAACACAGACTGTATCAATAACGAATGGTGAGACAGTAGTTCAAATTACTAAAAACAGCACGATTTGTAAGGTGAACGGCGAGAGTGTTGAAATCAGTGTACCGGCTACTGAGAATTCTGGTAGGACATATGTGCCTCTTCGTTTCTTATCCGAAGCACTAGGCTTTAATACTGAATGGGATAATGAAAATGATCTAATCGAAATCAGTGATGGCACAGAAACATCTGAAGATGTCAGCACAGAAACAGTTCCTGAGGAAACATCTGGAGATGTCAGCACAGAAACATCTGTAGAGGGAACATCTGGAGTTGCCGGCACAGAAACAGTTGGCGAGGAAACGCCGGTACAGCAATAATTACAATAGCATTCGGTAAAGAGCATTAGGAAATACCAAGTACTGAGCTCGCATTACAACTAAAAAAGGCTAAATAAGAACCTCCTATGGTAGATAAAATCATAGGGGGTTTTTGTCTACCTTTTTTTCTAAGCAATTCTGCCAGCCAGCTTTCTTGGCTTGCAATATATTGTGTTATGAGTTTGGTGATTTCTTAATTGAAAATCGAGCTTTCTCTAGGTTTTCGGTTGGTTTTTATTATTGATAATATTAACAGCCTAATTCTTCGGTAGCGATATCATTAAGCGTAGCTTTTGCTTCAGGAGTAACCATTGTGAATTTTTGGCTGAGATAGCGCAAGGAAGCGCCTAATTCTCCGTCTGGGCCACCATACTGCTCAATCATAATTTTAGCTAAACGTGCATCAGGTTTTCTGATGTTAATGGGGAATTCTAATTTTTTTTCGTAAATCCACATTTACAAGCACTCCTTTCCGGCCAAAGAAATATTCG
>JAQUSU010000023.1:18107-29240 GCA_028710085.1 Anaerotignum sp. | reverse complement strand
AGCATAGGGAACACCATGGATTTCACCATTTTCCCATGTACAATAGGAATATACATTTTTAACAGGCATGCTTCTCATACCGGGTTGGGTGTTATACGCACCATAAATATAATCAATCCCAGCGCAAATCCCCGCCAAATAGGTTATTGACGTGTATTTATCCCCATTAACCACACCGCCTGCATAGCAGTTTGTAATACTTCCTCTGCCGTTGATGGAGCCTACCAAACCGCCAATAAAGCGTGTTTTATTATTACTGTTAGCGTTTGCGGTAACCAATTTGCTTACCGCACTGCAATTTTCAATTTTCCCGAAATTATACCCCGTTAAACCACCCACGGCACAGGGTTGATTTGCTTTGCCTGTAGGCGCATAGCTTACCGTATATCCGGATACAGAACAATTTGTAACAGAAGCATAAGAATATGCATCATCATCTCTATATTGTTCGTTATCGTCATAACCAAGTTCGCCAACATAAACCAATCCAGCTAAAGCTCCTACTCCGGCATGGTTTGAGCTGCCATTGTATCGGGAAATGACCTTCCCTGATTCATTTCCTGGGTCAGAAGCAACCATCACAATGTTTTTTAATTTAGCCCCCTGCACCTCACCAAAAAGGCCTGTAAACTGATAACCGTCTGCCTGCGTGGTAACACAGCAATAGTCAATAATCCGATAGCCCTGTCCATCATAAATGTTTCTAAAGTTTTTCGCATTATATGTGTTTGGTCGGCCAATCGGTTTATTCCGATATTTGTTTGTTTCTGAAGTATTCATCAAATTATAGCTTACGCCACAATATGTCTTTGTATATTTCGCAAAATCAATATCATTTTCCTGCTTAAAATAATACTGTGTATCCTGACTATCCGTCCAAAGCGTGGTATTCCAATAATAACCCGCACGACCAAGTTCATTGATTTGCCGAGGACTTCTAACATAAATAGGCTTCGTCTCCCCAGTAGGATTTTTGGGTGTCGCTGCAGCAGTCTCACTAATGTCAGGGTTGATGGCATTTTTCGCAAAGTCCGGACAATAGAAGAAGGTATAATTCTCAAACATGACCCTCTCGTCGATATAGCCTGTAATTGTAAGACGATCATAAAATCTTGCCGCAGTATTTCGATCTGTCATCTGCAGAGAAAACGGAAACTGATAAACCATGGCATTGGAAATGGTATACCTAGAGCTGTCAGCAGTATTATAAAATTCCAAGGAAACCTTATTTGTGATTTTAACGGCCTTATTTGTTCCGGGTGTGGTATCCGCTAACACCGTCACCGTTGGTGCAGCAGAATTTATATCATCATTGAGCCGATATGTAAACTTTGATAGGGCAAAAACCGACATTAATGCATAGCCATCCTCAATACAGGCCTCTTGGCGCAATGTATCTACCTTCCAGCTGTTCACCTCTCCGGTTTCCAGCCCTTCCCCTTCTGCTGTCAAGCTTGTTTCCGCATAATAACCATAATAATTTCCAGCGGCATCTGCCGTTGCATATTTTTCATAATATACCAAGGAGGTCTGCAATTTTAATTGGGCAGGCCAATCCCCATAATGAGGTATAATTCCCCCTTCCCCCGTTGTTAGCATTTGGAAAGGCATAGCATTACCAATCAGCTCCTCGTTATAGGGATAGCAATTGTCCGCAAGGTTCCCCGAAACCTTTAATTCAGGAAAACCCTTTGGCGAAACGCCCGTTGCACTTGAATATTTCGAATTATAGTTTGCCTGGCTTAAATACTTGCAATTGTCAAAGGAAGCAGTTGAACTGCCGGCAAAGCCACCAGAGGTATCTTTATCAATAGAACCGTCGCTTCTTTGCACAAGCCCATAGGAGTTGCAGTTTGTAATACTTCCGTTTGCAGCTCTTCCAACGAAGCCGCCTGCATATGCATAATAAGGAATATAAGTTACGTCGGCGGTTGCATAGCACTCAATCAATGAGGAATTTGATGTTTCACCCGCAAACCCTCCAGCATAATATAAGGTTGCATTGACTTTTCCCGAAGCATAGGAATTTAAAACGGAGCCGTTATTGTATTGTCCGCAAAATCCGCCTACATATGAGTTGCCGGAAACATTGATGGCAGCAAAGGAACCGCTTGTTCCTGTGCCGGTAATGCGTCCAACCAAACCACCAACATAATCAGTCCCTGTTATTGTATAACGCTGAACCCGATCCGCCATATCCATAACGGGACGGTTATACTCATCTCTTGTTTCAAGATAAACGCCGCAGTTGGTAATACTTCCGCCTACCATCTGTCCTGCCAATGCTCCGGTGTAAGCGTTTCCTGAAACATTGAAATTTACCAGCTTCATATCCGTCAGCGTGCAATTTTGTAAGCTGCTAAACAGTCCCACATAATTCGCTCCTGAAATATCAAAATTCAAAAGCTTATTGTTGTTCCCATTTAGTGTAATATGGTTAAATAGTCCCGCATTTTCAATGGGCGCAAATGTACCCGCATATGGAGCTTCTCCTGCATGCTCGTCTATCATTACGCCGTCATCCCAATGGTTGTAATCATAATCGATGGCTGCCGTCTGGCTGATTGTAACGCCTTCTCTACCTGTAAAAGAATAGGCCTCTGATCGTAAATTGTTTAAATGACGTACATACGCTACCGCTAAATTATCATCATCCTTTGATGCAAAAAGGCTGTTTGTAGCAGGAGCCGTTGCGCCTCCTGTGATTGTGACTTCCTCATTTGCATAGGTCATACTGACTGTTGCAGAAATATTATCCCCCGGGGTTAACTTCCCTTGGGTAATGTTTTCAAATCCCTCATTGCCGCCACGAATGCTGTCTAAAAGAACTTGAATTTCAACCTTGTCGTTGCTAATCCAAAAATCGGTACCGCCCTTCAAATTTATCGTAGCGATATGATCAGATGCATTTTCGAGAACGAAGCTTTCATCTGTCAGAGTTACAGTTAAAACAATTTTATCTTGGGTTTTGATCAGCTTGCGCATTTCGGCACACTCAATAGAAAGATATAAATCCTCCTTATTTACAACACTAACGCTAGGAGTAAATTCCTGTGGCAAGTTGGCAACTGCAGAAAGCTCAGAAATACCGCCATAATACCCAATCATTTTTTCTTTTCGTTCACTTTTCGTTCTTGAGTGAAGTTCTTCAATTTCATCATATGTAAACGGTTTTTCCGAATAAAAAACGCCATATACATCACCGGTTTCGGGATTAAGCTCTTCCAAAAAATGCCCATTGTTTTCCATGGAAGCCAATAAAACCGAATCCGCGCCAATGATATAGTCTATAAAAACCTCGTCAGTATCAGTGAAATAGTAAAGCTTTTTCCAATCATCTGAATCCCCGTCATAATCTTGCGGCTCCCGATTCAATGCACCTAATTGCCTTTCACTATACTCTTTTTCAACCTTTTTCAAAAATGCATCCAACGTGCCGCAAGCTTTCATCGTAGTAAGCTTATTTTGGGAAACCAAAAAAATCTGTCTTGCAACATCATCATACTTTGTCAGGGCAAGGTTTTTCCGCAGGCTTCCAACCGAAGGAATCGCAATAACACACACAATAAGAAGAATTGCGACTGCAACCATCATCTCCGTAAGTGTGTAACCTTTTTTATTTTTAAGCAATAATTTATGCATCATTGCGCTCACTCTCTTTTTATAATGGTTGATAATTTTTATTCTAAAACCACGTCGAAAGTTACAATTATATTGTTGATATTGTAACAAAAAACAGGCTATAAAACAACTAAATTCCTTAAGAAATAGATAATTATAATGATATAAGCTATTATTTTATTTATATTTCATCTAATGTTAATTTGTTTTTGAAACACTACTCAAACGATTATTAATATATATATATTTTTTTATCCTATTTTCTCAAATTTTAGCTATCGGCCTGACACTGAAATCCAGGGTCGCAGCGTATAATTATATATTATTTTAATTCATAACATACTGTATTTGCAACTACTTCTATTTATTTCAAATTTTTCCCTTTAAAAACCGTCAGCGCCTTTCATCCGGGAAATTTTTTTTAGCCCTAATGTAACAGGTGAGTACGTATCACGAATAGAAAAAAAAGCATTGAAAAAGCTTAATGTCGCTTTAGAAGAATAATCAGGGCTACGCCCTGGTACATATTGGAAATTCCAAAAAAAAAAGCAGGTCTACGACCCACCTTTCTTACTTACCCTTCTAAATAATGACTTCCTTCAGCAATAATCCTCAGCTTGTTTTTCAAAATACCAATTTCCTCTTCGGTAAAGCATCTCAAAACCTCTTCATTCACATCATCAATGATTTTTGAAATCGGCTCTTCCAACGCTTTTCCTTTTTCCGTAGGGACTACTCTTACTTCGCGTCTATCTTCCTTGTTGATTACGCGGTCAATCAGACCTTTTTTTTGCATACGATCTAAAACCCCTGAAATAGTAGATGTTTCTAAGCAAAGAATTTCAGAAATTTGCTTCGGTGTAGCAAAATCTCTTTGCCATAAGCAGCTTAATACACCATATTGTGAAGGCGTAATATCGTACTCTGACAGCTTAGAACTCAAAAACTGAAAAACAGAATGCTGCGCGGTCGTCAATAAATAGTTTATACACTGTGTTAATTCCATAAGCTTTTCCTTTTCCTTTTTCTCAATTCTACTATATAGAATAGCTGTATTTCAGACAAAAATCAAGGTTTTTATTTTGCATCCAACACAATTTTGCGCAACATGTCAAATTTTTTGACAGGTTTTTCAAATAAAATTTGTAAAATCTGCTGAGGATGGGGGGCTGACTCCACCAAATTTCCCTCAATATCCCAAATCTTTGTTACCGTCATGGTAAAGGCATCACCCTTTGCCGGCATTACCTCAATTTCCTCACCAACGGAAAACTTGTTACGCTGCTCCACAACGGCAATCCCTGTATCAGTGTCACTGTCTGATTGAACCATACCAATAAAATCGTATCCTCGAATATAGGTATTGCTGTTATAAATCTGCTGCTTGCCATCAGGCTTTTGATAGAAAAACCCATCTGTATAATCTCTATGGCTGGCTTTTGAAACCTCTTCCAAGTATTGTGGCAATCTCTCGTAATATAATTCAGGGCTATTTAAATAATCATCTATTGCCTGTCTGTATGCCTTAACCACCGTGCCAACATAAAACGGCGTTTTCATGCGCCCCTCAATTTTAAGGCTCATAATCCCCGATTCTAAAATGTCTGGAATATGGGCAATCATGCAAAGATCCTTGGAATTATAGATATAGGTTCCTCTTTCATTTTCCTCGATGGGCATGTATTCCCCCGGTCTGGTTTCTTCAACCAAATGGTACTTCCATCTGCATGGATGGGAGCAAGCCCCCTTATTCGCATCCCTGCCGCTTAAATAGTTGCTTAACAAGCATCTGCCCGAATAAGAAATACACATGGCACCATGCACAAAGGCTTCGATATCCATATCCTCTGGAATATTTTCCCGAATTTGTCTTACCTCTTGAAACGAAAGCTCTCTTGCCAAAACCACACGCTTTGCGCCAAGCTGATACCACATGCTTGCGCTCCTATGGTTGGTATTATTTGCTTGGGTTGAAACGTGTATTTCCATATTGGGAACTGCTTCCTTCGCCACGGAAAACACCCCTAAATCAGAAATAATCAAGGCATCTGCGCCGATTTTTTCAACCGCCTGAAAATATTCAGCCATCCCCTCAAAATCCGCATTATGGGCAAAAATATTGGCCGTTATATACACCTTTACACCATGGTCATGGGCAAATTTTATCCCCTCTGCCATGGTATCCAATTCAAAATTTTTTGCCTTTGCCCGCAAGCCATATGCCTCGCCGCCAATATATACTGCATCCGCACCGTATAAAACTGCGATTTTTAATTTTTCCAAATCTCCCGCAGGAGCCAAAAGCTCCGGCTTATTCTGTTTCCACATTTTTATTTTCTCCTTTTGTTTCCTTTGTTTTATAGCAAAGCGCCATACCATCCCCAATGGGGATAATAGAGGTTTCCAGTGCTTCGTTATGGGTAATTTCCCAAAGGAACGCTCTTAAGCGTTTATGAATGGTACGCTGCCTTCTTGGCACGCTGTAACGGGTTTGTGCAATGGTTCCTCCTTGCAAAACATCATCCACAATCAGAAGCCCCCCTACAGGCAAAAGCCGTAGGCAATGAGGTAAAAAGCTATGATACTGACCCTTTGCCGCATCCAAAAAGATAACGTCATATGGCCCCTCTAGGGTAGGAAGAATATCCGCCGCATCTCCCTCTAAAATGGTAATCACCTTCTCCAATCCCATCCGTTTAATATTGGGACGGGCATCCTGAAGCATAACCTCAAAACGATCTATGGTGGTCACAGTGCCGCCGGGTTGCAAATATCTGCTCATAAGCCCCGCAGAAAAGCCAACCGCCGTACCGATTTCCAAAATATGCTTTGGTTTTTTCATGGCCAGCAAAACACTCATGAATCTAGCACATTCCAAAGGGATAATGGGCACATTCGCCGCATTTGCTTCCCTTTGGATTTCTCCCAAAACACCATCATACATAGGCTGAATGGTACGCAAGAAGGTATTCATTGTTTCGTCTGTTACATAATTCATTCTATTCTCTCCTAAAATTAAGGTAATACCGCATAATTCTGTGCGTCCAGATGTGCGGTCAGATTTTTCGTCAGACATAACAAAAAGCACAGCTAATACTGGAGGTATTGGCGAGCATTTTTGTGCAGGCTGACGGAAAAGATGCAAGCAGATGGATGCACAAGGCACAAGCGGGAATTGTGCGGTGTTGCCCTAATTGCCGCTTGCAGTATACTTTGCCTTGGCATCTAAAAAATCATCATAGGTTTCGCAGAATATATGATTATTCTGTCCTTTTGCTTCAACAACATAATATAAATATTTATTATTTTCAGGATAAAGGGCGGCTTTAAAACATGCTTCCCCAGAGTTGGAAATTGGTCCTACAGGAAGCCCCTTTACCTTATAGGTATTGTAAGGAGAAACACACTCCAAATCAATAGTGCTACTATCCTCATTTGTCATCTCCATGGCATACAAAACCGTAGCATCTATCTGTAAAGACATTCCGTCTGCTAATCTATTGTATATTACCCCTGCTGCACGAGGACGCTCCTCATCTACCTTAATTTCTTTTTCGATTACAGATGCAACCGTTACCAGTTCATCCAAGCTATAACCGCTTGCTGCCACAGCATTTTGATATTCCTTTGTATACATTTGTTCAAAACGCGCCAGCATTGCTTGAATCAGCTCGTGGGCCGTTGTTTCTTCCTTCATATAGTAGGTATCTGGGAAAAGATAACCCTCCAGCTTTAAATCTCTATCAGGCAGATCCTTAACGAATTCAAATTCAAAGCTGCCCGTGTTGCATTCTTCAATAAATTCTTCCGCAGTGCAAACACCCGCTTCTTCCGCCTTTGCGGCAATCTGCTTGGTTGTATAGCCTTCGGGAACGGTAAACTTCACATCATCAAAAACCACACCCGTTTGCAATAGCTCCATAATTTGTGTATCATTCAAGCCCTTATCGATTTCGTAGGTTCCTTGCTGATAGGTTCCGTCAAACCCATCAAGCTTACTGCTGATACGAAATTTAAGGGTATTTTTTATTAACTTGTTTTCCTTTAAAATATCGGCAATTTCAACCGTAGAGGCACCCTGAGGGATGGTTACCGTTATGGTTTCGCCGGATAAAACAGGTTCTTCCCCTGATGACATCATAAAGCTTTTCATAATCCCAAAGAAGATAAGTGCAATTACAATTGCAATCACAAGAAAAACGCCCAGTCGTATCCATTTCGTCCGGCGACGTTTTTTTTCTCTCAACCTGCGTCTTTCCATTTGCCTTTTTCTTTCATTATTTGAATCCATATTTTTGTTCAAGGTAATTCTCCTTTCATAGGCCACAAATCTGTTTTATTATACAATTTTATTTGCTTGCAGACAACAATAATTTGTAATCTAAAATCCTTCGTAAATTTCTTTTGTGGATTTCTTAATATTCTTGCAGAATGATTGATTCTTGGTATAATAGATACAAGCTTATAAAGGAATGAATTTGATGTAATTTTTTTTCTTTTATAGGAATTCATTTTTTATAAAATACGTTTTGACTGCTTTTGAAATCATTGAATGGAGAACGCTATGGATTATAATGAAAGTATACAGTATTTAGAAGAAGAAATCGGTTTCGCATCCTGCCCTGGGTTGGAGAGAATCACCGATTTAATGGTAAAGCTGGGGAACCCGGAAAAAAAGCTCAAGGTGGTGCATATAGCGGGAACCAACGGAAAAGGCTCGGCTGCGGCAATGCTATCCTCCATTTTGAAGGAGGCAGGCTACCGCACTGCTTGCTATACCTCTCCCCACTTGGAAAGATATAATGAGCGTTTTCTGATAAACGGGCAGGAAATTTCAAACGATGCCTTTGCAGCAATCATGAGCAGGACAAAGCTTGCCTGCCAGCAGTTGGTTGCCGAAGGAAAGGAGGCTCCCACCCTTTTTGAAGTAATCACAGGGGCCGCCTTTCTTTATTTCGCAGAAGAAAACGTAGATATTGCTGTGATTGAGGTAGGCCTTGGCGGAAGATTTGATGCTACAAATGTCATAGAAAACCCGATTCTCAGTATCATCATGTCCATCAGCATGGATCATACAGATTTTTTGGGGAATTCTATAGAACAAATCGCTGGGGAAAAAGCTGGCATCATAAAGAAAAATTGTCCCGTGGTGTTGTATTCTCAGGAAGAAATAGTATATAATATTATAAAAGACCAAGCTCTTTCTTTCAATGCTCCCCTATTTTGCACGAAGGATGCCGAAGTATTAATTTCCTCTCAAACTTTAGAAGGGACTATTTTTCATGTGAAAAGTACTCTATTTACCTATGAAAGCTTATTTTTACCTTTACTGGGGCAGCATCAAATTCAAAACTGTGTTACAATTTTAGAGGCATGTGAGGTTTTGAAAAAAAGCGGCTATCCTTTCACCAAAAATCAAATACAGGTAGGCATTTCAAAGGCATTTTGGGCAGGCAGAATGGAAATTTGCAAGAAAAATCCTTTGGTTATCCTGGATGGCGCCCATAATGTGGATGGAATCCGCCGATTGGCAGAAAATGTAAGCACTTATTTTGGAAATAAAAAAATCACCCTTATTTTAGGTGTTTTAGGCGATAAAGAATATGAAAAAATGGCAAGGCTCATTGTGCCCTTCGCCAGCCAAGTGGTTTTAACCGAGCCCCACAGCGAGCGGAAGCTGGATGCCAAAAAGTTAGCAAATATCATACAGTCCAAAGAGTTACCTATCTATATCGAACCCAAGCTAGAAAATGCGTATCAGGAAGCATTGAAGATCACCGATGAAACGGGAATGATTCTTTGCTGCGGTTCTCTTTATATGATTGGTGCCTTACGTTCCTATATATTGTCATTTAAATAAGGAGGTTACAATATGTTCAATTTTAAAGATGAACTTTCAAGATATCAGCCGATTCTCGAGCTGGACCAGATTGAAGAAGCCCTTCAGCCCAATCAATTAAAGGATCTGGTGGATATTTTAGAGCATCTTGCAGAAGATAAAAAAATCGGTGCTTCCCAAGAATAAGCAAAGGAGCGATGAAAATGAGATGCCCGAATTGTGGATTTGATTTTACCGAAGGCTATCTCTGCCCAAAATGTGGGATTGATACCTTTGTTTTTCTTAGAACCAGAAATCTTTCTATTTGCTTGTATAACGAAGCATTGGAATTAGCAAAGGAAATGGATCTTTCAGGCGCAGCAGAAAAACTGGAGCAAAGCCTTCTTTTTGATAAAAATAACGTTCAAGCCCGAAATCTTTTGGGGCTGATTTATTGTGAAACCGGCAAAATTGGAGATGCCTTAAAGCATTGGATTGTAAGCACCTCTATTATGAAGGATAACAACCCCGCTGTTGGTTATATGGACTTTTTGCAAAAAAACGGGCGGGAAATGGAAAAGTATAATGACGCCGTTGTTATGTATAATCAAGCTCTTTTATACCTGAGCCACGGCAGTGACGACATGGCGATTATTCAATTAAAAAAAGCCATAGACAGCAACCCGGATTTTATTGAAGCCTATAATTTACTAACCCTATGTTGTATTGACGAAAAAAATAACAAGCGGGCACAGCACTTTATTGACATGGTATTAAAAAAGGATGGCAAGAATCCCAAGGCTTTAAAATATTCAGCGATTATAAACGGCGGTTCTGCCAATAGTCTCCGAAAAAAAGCGCCTCGTACTGCGGAAAGCAAGGAAGAACCTGCACAAAAAACAGTTCCTTTGAAAAAAACGGACAGTGCCCCACCAATCCCCAGATATAAACGAAAAGAAAAGACGGCTGGAGTTTTGGAGAAAAAGGATATTATCTCCTTTCTTCTTGGCGTTGCTTCTACCGCAATTGTAATTTTGGTTTTAATTATGCCCGCCATCAACGAGGGGAAGGACAAAACAATTACAGACCTTCAGACAAAAGTTGATAACTACGCTGGGGATACGCAAATGACCCCAGAGGAAGTTTTGGCCATGAGAACCGAATTGGAAACCTTGCAGGATGAAAATAAACGCCTGCGCAGCGAGGAAACAAAGCAAGCGAATTTGGAATTACTGCAAACCGCCGTATCTCAAATGACAGATGAGGATTATGAAGGCTGTGTTGCCACGCTGGATCGTATCGAAACAATAGGCTTTAGCGAAGAAGATCTTGCAAAATACAATTCCATGAAAGCGACAGCCTACCCGAAAGCCGCAGATAGCCTTTACACCAAAGGCAAGAGCGATTTTTTGAGCAACAAATACCCAGAAGCGAAAACCAACTTGGAAGCCGCTTTAAAATACGCAGCCAGCGATAATTTTATTGATGATGCTTATTTCTATTTAGGTAAAATAGCAGAACACGATGAGGATATTGAACAGGCAAAAACCTATTATCAAAAGGTCATTACCGAATATCCTGATTCTAATCAGCTTCTCAATGCACAAAATGCATTAAAGCAGTTTGCCGAATAATATTTTCACCGCAGAAAAAGCTCTGCAGTCATAGAACATAAGCAAACCTTGGGCTTTGCC
>JAQUSU010000023.1:0-18007 GCA_028710085.1 Anaerotignum sp. | reverse complement strand
AAACCCACTTGCTTTTTGAAAAAAGCAAGACCAAAAACTTTTATGGAACCCGCATTCTATCCGGGGTTCAGGTGGGTCAAGGGTTAAACCCTTGTAGGTGTTTGAGGGCAAAGCCCTCAAGGCTTTGACTTTGTCCTCAGTCTGTATCACCGCAGAAAAGACTCTGCGGTGATTTTTTTCGTCATTTTTTAGTCATGCTTTTTTCCGAGAAAATTTCTTGCTGTAAAAAATAGAACGATTGCCAAGGCAATACCACCCGACAACTGCCATTGATATGCCTTCAAAAACGCTTTGCAAATATCCCAATGACTGCCCAAAAAATACCCTGCACTGATTAACGCTGTATTCCAAAGGAAAACCCCAAAGGCGGTATAGACTATAAAAGGTGCAACGGGCATTTTGGCCAAGCCAGCAGGGAAAGAAATATAGGTACGGGCAATGGGAAAAAGTCTAGCAAAAAAGACGGATTCCTTGCCGTATTTTTCAAAAAGCTGCTGCGCTTTTTCAACACCAAAGGCAATGCCTTCAAAGCTCTCTGCCATTCTTTCAAACATCCGCCCCCCTATTCTACCCACTAAATAGCAGGCAGTAGTTCCCACCATGCCCCCAAAGGTGGCAATAAGTATGGTATACAATAAGCTATAATGCTGAATGGCAATCACATAGCCTATAAAAGGTAACAAAATCTCACTGGAAACAGGAAAACAGCCATATTCCAAAGCGGTGGCAACAAAAATACCACCTGCGCCCAATTCTATAATCAATTGTTTGATTGCCTCAATGAAACTCATCTTATCCCCCTCCTCCCTTTTAAGATATGACAAGAGCGTCAAGAATAAGACATGTGATTTTTTCGATTCCTAACGATGCTTCTAAGTATGATATGCCAAAATAGTATTGATGAAATAACCCCCACAATATCTTGGTATATTTTACAAATATGCAAAAAAGCCCGATTACCACACAAGATTTCTTTGCAAATCCGCGCAGCTCGGGCTTTTCAGTTTTAAATCCATCATAAACACTTCATTCAGCAGCAAATTAATTTTCATTCTCCTTGCCCCAAATTCCTTTTGCTTGAGAAAGGTCCCGTAGGCTAAACATATATTTTTCAATCATCTTTACAGGATAATAAGCGCGCTTTGCCTTACGCATTCCTTCAAGCCCCATATCCTCCTCCCGATTGATTAACTCCACATCCATGCACTCATTTTTCACATACATCTGATTAATCATAGGATAAATTCCTTCATATAAGGCATCTGCCTTTTCAATATGCACCAGCTGCATATTGGGCTGCAATCTTTCGCCTAACGTAAAGGCAGCCAGCTTTTCATCAATAAAAATTGCACCGCCTGACAGCCCCAGCTCTTTCATATGCTTCAAAGCCAAAAGCACAGACGCTCTTTCCTCGTTGAATTCTGTGCTTTCCTCTTCCTTTTCCTCCTGCCATTGGTCGTAAAGGGCAATACAATCCTGAAGCATAGAGGAATCCAGCTTTTTATACTCAAACTCGGGATAAAGAGAAAGAAATTTATTGATATGGTTTCTTTTTGCATGCAGCTTTTTGCCCTTCAGTGTTTCCATCTTTTCACGCTCGTAAATATAATCCCATGCGATATCCGTGGGCTGAATAAAGAGCTCAGGACAGGCTTTTTGCAGCATTTCATAAAATGGTTTGGATACAGAGCGAAAGGTTGGCTCACTCCCAAGCTTTTTCATATAATCTACGGCAGCGCAAACCGCCTTACGATAATCCACCTTAACTCCAAATTTAGGAATTGGCGCCCAAAAATACACAGGAACTCCACTAAAGTCCAGTTTAATGTAGAGCACATTATCCTTTTCTGCATATTGCATTTTCCCATCCGTACCCCAAATAAACATATTTGTAAAGGAAAGGTCAGAACACTCAGCACCCCAAGGCTTTGTGTAGCTTTCAATCAATGCCTTTTTATCTAAAGTGATTGGCTGAAAAATAAAAACGGAATTTATCGTTTTCTCTTCATTTTTTTCTTCTACTTCAATTTCATTCATACATTGCATAATTGCCTCCAATTAATATTCATCTATAATATAACATTTACATTTTGGTAAAGCTTGATTAATAAATTCATAGCCATCCTGATTGAAAATTGTGACAAAGGGCTTAACCTCTTCCAAGGAAACGTAGCCCATGATCACACCCAGAAAGTGCCCGGCATCAATTTTAATTGCCGGCTTCGCAATTTTTTTCGTTCCGTTAAAGGAAAAAATGCCATTGTTTTCCGGTACGATTGGATCGCTAATTTCAATGGGATAGGGACAGCTTATTTCCATTTTTTTTAGAATTCCACCAATATTGCAAACACCCGCAACCCCCTTAGGACAGCGCTTTTTACTGCTAAATTGCTGGGCAGTGTCTATATCAGGCGGTAGCTTTACGGAAACCTCTCTTCCGTTTGCCAGCGCAAATATTTCTTCTAATAAAGCATTATAAAAATCAGGATTTGCCACTGCCTCAGGACAGATTAATTGATTCTCCATCTCGTAATAAAACGCATAGCCTTGTATTTTTGTATCCTGAATGACAATACATTTGCCTCCGTCCGAGGCATAATCCTCACATCTGCGTAAAAATTCATATTTTGTACGCCTGATTGCGCCACTGTAGCTTTTGGCTATATTTGCTTCATAGAAAGGAAATAATAGCTCCCATTGAGATTTTTCCAAGATAATAAACTCATCTCTTTTCTCAACCTTGCTTTTCCCCTCAATATATGCCGCATCCGCCACAGGATAATGCCCATAGGCAAAATAGCTTTCCAATACCGCAGGGGTATGTACGGCAAGCAAAGCGCCTTTTTGCCGCAAAAGGTTCATTTCGAACGTAAAAATTTTACGCATATATCCCTTTTGGCGATGTTCGGGATGGGTAGACACGCCGCAAAGCATAGCGCCCTCCAAATCCTTTCCCCGAACCCGTATTGTATAGGGCACCCCTTGCATAGCACTTAGGATTTCTCCGTTATTCTCCAGACAAACGGAATAATCCGGAAAAAATCTATTTTCAAAAAGCCAGTTGCAAAAACGGTCGCTATCTCCAAAGCAGAGCTTCCAAAGATGATAAAAGCCATCTGCGTCATTTTCATTTGCAATTCGTACCACTTGGTTTTTCTCCATCGCTATTCACTCTATTCCAATTTATTTCTTTTCTCATACTATTTTACTAGACAAACTACAAAAAATCAACTGATAATAATTATCAATAAATAATTTTTTCGATTATTTTTTTGTATACTTTTACAAAATCCACCTCTTTGCAATAGTCATTTATTTCTTCCACAGGAATCCATGCCACGTCGGAGTTTTCATCCTCCTTTATCGTAAGCCTTACGTTTTCATTGGCAATAAAACCAAATGTAGCATTGATATGCAAATGATTAGGAACATATGCCTCTCTTTTATAGTGCCCTGCAACCAAAAGAATATCTAAGGAAAGAATTTCTCGGGAAATGGGTACTGCATCAACAACGCCGGTTTCCTCCCATAATTCTTTTTTTGCCACATCCAAAAGATTCCCTTCGCCATCTGCATGACCGCCCACGCATGCCCATGTATTAAAAATATTGTGCTTAATCATTAGAACCTTATCCTTCTTTTCATTAAAAACCATTGCTGTCGCCGTGGCATGAACAAAATGGGAGGAACGAAATAAAATTTGTTCATGCCTTTGTTCTAATAATTCAAAAATAATCTGTTTTTCCATTTTCTCTTCTATATTATGCGGCTGATATGCCCGAACTGCTTCTAAAATATCCATACTATTCCTCCAAAAAGCTGCAACCCTCCTGCCAAATTTTCTTAAAGGCTGAGGGCAATGCATACTGTTTCTCTACCGTTTCCTGATCTAACCAAAGAAAAGTTTTATTTTCGTTTTCCCTAACATTGACGTAATAACAATTCATATGCCATTCAATATGGGTAAAAATATGTTTTTGTGTTTTTATCTGCCTAATTTCTCCGGAAATAATGCCCCATTCTCTTAAAATAACGGGCAAAGCCAAATCCTTAGGGCAATTGGGCAACTGCCAAAGCCCCGAAAGCAGACCCTTTTCCTCTCTTTTGCATAAGGCAATTTTTTTACCCTCCGCCAAAAAGAAAACCGAAAGATACTCCATTTTTCGTTGCTTTTTGGGGCTTTTTACGGGATACTGCATTATGGTATTTTTTCTGTATGCCTGACAAAATTCCCTTACGGGACAAGCCTGACATTTGGGCATACCGTTAGGTAGACAAACCGTGGCTCCAAGCTCCATCAACGCTTGGGTAAAGGTGCCTTCCTCCCCCTTGGGCATCATCAAAGTAATCTCATCCTCCCATGCCTTTTTAGTAGCATCCAAGGAAATATCCCTTGCATCTGCCGTCAAGCGTGACATCACCCTGAGAACATTCCCATCCACAGCGGCATACGGCAATGAAAACGCAATGGATGCAATGGCTCCGGCGGTATAGGGGCCAATCCCCTTTAGCCTTCGTAAAGCCTGATAATCCGATGGCAAGCTTCCGTCATATTCTTCTACCACTGTTTGCGCCGCTTTTTTCAGGTTTTTTACCCTGCTATAATATCCAAGGCCTTCCCACAGCTTTAACAGCGTTTCCTCATGGGTGAAAGCCAAAGCTTCTATGGTAGGACAGACCTTAATAAAGCGTTCAAAATAAGGCTTTACTGCCTCAACACGGGTTTGCTGCAGCATAATTTCCGAAAGCCAAATATAATATGGATTTCTTGTTCTTCGCCAAGGTAAATCCCGCGCGTTTTTTTGATACCACCGGATTAACTTATCCACAACTTCTTGATATTCGTTCATATAAGCTCCTTCTCAAAAAAATTCGAAATATAAAAACTCTTCCGCAGAATAATCCATGAAAGAGCTGCTTTCTACCTTATCTTAAACGAAACAACTTCAAATATACTAGAATTAGCAAGGCCCAAATAAGTACCAAGCTTTCCCTAAAAATATTATGCTTAGTATACAGACACAGAAAGAACCTGTCAATATTTCGCAAAATGAATCCAGCCACAACGGAATATCGTCCTCTTGCAGATTTTCATGCATTATGATACGATTACGAAAGAAATCATAATCAACTTTAGCAAAAACAAACAATAAAAGTGGGGGGAATTGTATATGGATCAAGAACTTTGGAATCAAATGAACAACAAAACGCTTTTAAAGGATGTGAGTAATGGCAAAGAGGTTGTCTGGGTAAATGAGAATTTGAAAATTGCAGAAATCGCTCTGTCAGAAATAGACGTTACAATGAACGACATTGATGATGCAGAAGCACGCTTGGCTCGTTTTGCGCCCTTTATTTTGAAGGTATTCCCTGAAACCGCCCCCGAAAACGGCTTAATTGAATCTCCTTTCACGGAAATTGAAAAAATGAAGCTCCAATTGGAGGCAGAATACAGCACAACAATCCCCGGACGGCTCTTCCTAAAGCAAGACAGCCATCTTGCCATTTCAGGCTCAATCAAGGCAAGAGGCGGCATTTATGAAGTATTGAAGCATGCCGAGGATTTGGCTTTGGCTCATGGCATGGTGAAAGAAAGTGATGATTACAGCGTTTTCGCATCCGAAGAATTCAAGAAGTTTTTCAGCAAATTTAAAATTCAGGTAGGGTCTACTGGAAACCTTGGTATGAGCATCGGGATTATGAGTGCGGCACTTGGCTTCCATGTTATCGTTCATATGTCTGCCGATGCAAAGCAATGGAAAAAGAATTTGCTTCGTAAGCGTGGTGCAGAGGTCATTGAATATAACGACGATTACAGCAAGGCTGTTGAGGTAGGACGTAAAAATTCCGATGCCGACCCCACAAGCTATTTTGTGGATGACGAAAATTCCGTTACGCTATTCTTAGGCTATGCCGTTGCTGCAAAAAGAATCAAAAAGCAGTTTGAAGAACAAGGCATTGTTATTGACGAGGAGCATCCCCTTTTTGTATACATTCCTTGCGGCGTAGGCGGTGCACCTGGCGGCGTTGCCTTTGGCTTAAAGCAGTTTTTTGGCGACAACGTGCATATCTTTTTTGTGGAGCCTACCCAAGCGCCCTGTATGCTGGTGGGTATGGCATCAGGCTTACAAAACAGGGTATGCGTTCAGGATTTCGGCTTGACAGGGCAAACCCACGCAGACGGACTTGCCGTAGGGCGTGCATCAGGTTTTGTGGGCGGAGTAATGAAGCATATGCTAGCTGGAATTTTCTCCTTGGAGGATTATCATATTTACGACTTGATGCGTGATATTGTAAATTCTCAGGACATCTTCTTAGAGCCTTCTGCCTGTGCAGCCTTCTGGGGGCCTATTCGGTTGATGAAGGAGACGGCTACCAAGGCTTATATCGAAAAAATGGGGCTTAGCGAAAAAATGCCCAATGCCATTCATGTTCCGTGGGCAACAGGCGGCAGCTTGGTTCCAACAGAAATCAGAGAAGAATATATGCATACCCATTTAAAGTAACAAAAAAAAATAGCGGCAGAAGCCACTATTTACAGTGTATCGATAAAGTCAAAACCTTGAGGGCTTTGCCATTGCACCTTGACCCCTTAGAAACCGCATAAATATGCGGTTTAAATAAAAGTTTTTGGTCTTGCTTTTTTCAAAAAGCAAGCAGGTTTGGGCGGCGCCCAAGGTTTTTCGACATTCTGAAAATAGCGGCAAAAGCCGCTATTTTTTTGTGCAAGCATGAAACAATGCTAATTATTTTTTGAAAAGCCCTGTAAAGTCAAACGTCGCGAAATAATCCTCAGTGGTTTCCGCCCGACGCATTAAGGTAACCTCGCCGTCTTCCTTTAAAAGAATTTCCGCAGAACGCAATTTTCCGTTATAATTGTATCCCATGGAATGGCCATGAGCACCGGTATCATGAATATAGACAATGTCGCCGATTTCGATTTTTGGTAATAATCGGTCAATGGCAAATTTATCGTTGTTTTCGCAAAGACCGCCAGCCACATCATAGATATGGTCACAAGGATTTTCTTCCTTACCCAAAATTGTGATATGATGATACGCACCATACATGGCAGGGCGCATTAAATTTGCGGCACATGCATCCAAGCCTACATATTCCTTATAAATATGCTTTTCATGCACCACGGTTGACAATAGGCTTCCGTAAGGTGCCAGCATAAACCGTCCCATTTCCGTAAAGATGGCAACGTCTCCCATTCCTTCCGGGATGAAAATTTCATCATATACTGCTCTTACGCCTTCGCCGATTGCCATAATATCGCATGGTGCTTCTTCGGGGCGATAAGGCACCCCAACACCTCCTGAGAGATTGATAAAAGCAATATGAATATCCAATTCCTTTTTCAGCTCAACCGCCAATTCAAATAAAATTTTCGCTAACATGGGATAATAAGTATTGGAATTTGTACTGCTCGCAAGAAAAGAATGGATTCCAAAGTGCTTTGCACCTTTTTCCTTCAAAATGCGGAAGCCTTCCTTCATTTGCTCCTTCGTCATACCATATTTTGCATCACCTGGATTGTCCATAATATCGTTAGCAACTTGAAAAACCCCACCCGGATTATATCTGCAGCAAACCGTTTCAGGAATTTTGGCTAATTTCTCAAAATATGCAATATGGGTAAAATCATCAAAGTTGATGATCGAGCCAAGCTCATTTGCTAAAACAAAATCCTCCGCTGGTGTCATGTTGGAGGAAAACATAATTTCATCCCCCGAAAAGCCTACTGCCTCTGCTATCTTTAGCTCTGTAAACGAGGAACAATCCACACCGCAGCCTTCTTCTTTTAATATTTGTAAAATTCCGGGCGTAGGGGTTGCTTTTACCGCAAAATATTCTTTAAACCCTTCGTTCCAAGAAAAAGCGCGGTTTACCTTACGGGCATTTTCACGAATTCCTTTTTCGTCATAAAGATGAAAAGGCGTTGGGTATTGTTCAATTATTCTTTTTGCCTGTTCTAAAGAAACAAATGGTATTTTCATTTGTAAATTAACTCCTTCTGTGATAAAATTTGTTTTCAATTATAACAAACTATTCAATTTATTGCAATGAAACATTAAAAAAAATCAAAAGGTGATCCATATTAGTGCACAACAAAGCATTTCCTCTTATTGAAAATAGGTGTATAATATGAACGTGTCTGTTAAGCTGACACAGCAAAAAAGCTTGGATAATTTTTGTGTTGTTTCATTTTAAACTGATTTTATTTGGAAAAGCCATTTTTTTTCAGCTTTCCTTTTTTATTCTTTTGCGTTTCGTCGGGTTATATAAATCAGATTTTTTTGTGAGGGCCTATGAGAGATTATTTGCGTCAATTAAAAAAAATAAGACTATCTCCTGATATTATTTTATTTGACTTATTTAAAACAATATTAGTATTTCTAATTGCAACCTCTTTTGCATTATGTGTTGTTGAAATGAATGTGATTAGCAATAATATTTTTGGGGTTTATATGCTTGGGGTTGCTTTAACCTCTGTCATCACCAGTGGTTTTATATGGGGAATTCTTGCCTCCGTAGGGGGCGTTGTGGCTGTGAATTTTTTCTTTACCTTTCCCTACTTCGCCCTGAATTTTTCCATGTCTGGTTACCCCATTACTTTTGCATTACTTCTTTTTATGTCCGTTTTAACAAGTGCATTAACCACAAGAGTAAAAAAAGCCGCAATTCTTTCCGCCATGCGAGAAAGCAGAGCAGAAAACCTGACAAAAATGAGCAATGCCTTGTTATCGGCAAATACTCTCCAAAAAATAATGGAAATCACCTTGGATTTCTTTTCTAAATCAAATCAGTGCAGCGTAATTGTTTATTTGGGAAATCCTGCGGAACCTGAAATAAAGCTGATTAAGGCATTGCAAAGTAAAGATGAGTCTATCTTCAATAGTCCCTTGGAATTGCAAATTGCCTTAGATGCTTATGGGAAAAATGAAATTTGCGGTGTTGTGCTTGAAGCTAAGGTTCAAAATTGCAAAGGTACCTATATTCCTATTGCCGCAGACAATAAGGTTTACGGGGTAGTCGGTCTACTTTTTGAAAATTCTAATTTTGTTTTTATGGACACATTTAATTTCTCAAGTATTATGGTTTCCCAAACAATTTTAGCCCTAGAAAGAGAGGCTGTTGAAGAAAAGGCGCAGCGGATTCTTTTAGAACAAGAAAAGGAAAAAATGCGCAGCAACCTTTTACGCGCCGTTTCTCATGATTTGCGAACCCCCCTCACCTGCATTCTAGGTGCCAGCACAACCTTACAGGAAAATAAGGACCAGCTCGACAAAGAAAATTTTGATCGGCTACTTAGTGATATTCATCATGATGCGCAATGGCTTATTCACATGGTAGAAAATCTGCTTTCGATTACAAAAATCAGCAGTGAGGATGCAAAAGTGAAAAAGCAGGACGAAATTGTTGAGGAAATTGTTTCTGAGTCTGTTTCCAGAATCCATAAAAGATTTCCAAAAGCTACCGTATATGTTTCCGTTCCTGACGAAATATTAATTGTTCCTATGGATGCAACGCTCATTGAACAGGTCTTAATTAATTTACTGGAAAATGCAATTCGTCACTCAGAAACCGCTCTTCCCGTATGGCTCAAGGTTTGCCAAGAAGGTGACGAAGCCATTTTCACCGTAACGGACTACGGCAAAGGCATTGACCCCACTAGCCTTTCATCAATTTTTGAAGGAAAAAGCGGTTCTATTTCGGTGGATTCCAACCGGGGTTTAGGAATTGGTCTTTCCATCTGTAAAACAATCATTCTGGCTCATAATGGCAGAATTTCAGCCGCAAATCATCTATGCGGAGGGGCAACCTTTACTTTTGTATTACCGATGAAAGGAGAATTTTGAAAATGACGGCGAAAGCGAAAATACTCATTGTTGAAGATGAAGAACCCATCAGCAATTTTATTGAAACCACGCTAAAGGCCAATGACTATAGTGTGATTTGTGCAAAAAACGGGCAGGAAGCTTTATCCATGATTCCCTCCCACTGCCCCGATTTAATTCTGTTGGATTTGGGGTTGCCTGACATAGACGGAATCACCATATTAAAGCAGCTAAGAACCTGGACCTCAACACCTGTGATTGTTGTTTCCGCCCGTGGAGACGAAGCCGACAAGGTTGAAGCCCTTGATATTGGTGCAGATGATTATATTGTGAAGCCCTTTGGCACTTCTGAGCTTTTGGCGCGCATTCGTACCGCAATCCGCCACAGCACGAGCACCCATTCGGGAACAACAGAAACCCTTTTTTGTGTGAAAGGGTTAAAAATTGATTTTCAAAAAAGGTTGGTTACCATCGATGCAAACGAAGTCCATCTGACACAAATAGAATTCAAAATCGTTTCATTATTAGCCAGAAGTGCCGGCCGCGTTCTAACCTATGATAACATCATTACAGAGCTTTGGGGGCCCTATGCCATAAAGGATAATCAGATTCTCAGGGTAAATATGGCAAATATCAGAAGGAAACTGGAGAAAAACCCCGCCGCACCCGAATATATTTTTACGGAGGTTGGCATAGGATACCGCATGGCTGAAGAATAAACCTCACAGAAATCAAAAAAACACCCATAAGCTGATTTTTCATATTCAGCCCTTTGGGTATTTTTTATAGGTAGGTTAACAAAAAAATGAATGCCAAATTTGGCATTTTTTTCTGGGGAATTTCTTTTAAAAACCTTATTGGGTTAAGGAATTGAACTATGTACAGGGAATTTCTCCCCGCTTAGTGTAATTTAATTTTAAAGCCCTCATGCATTTTTTCATAGCACTCCTGGCATAAATCGAAGGAATCCTGCCGTCCATCTTGGTTTGAAAAATAACCCCAAGCTTTCTCGGCATGAAAATATTCTTCCCGTATTCCCTCTCTTATAAGGGGTATCTCCTTGCCGCAGCAATTGCAAACCACTTTCGTTAGCACTTGACTTTCTTGCGCTTTCAAGGTATATTCCTTCATTCTCCCGCCCCCAATTTTTTTTCTTTCTTTTTCGACTCATATATACATTTTAACACAAGAGTTTTTATTTTTCTATATGAAACTATTTCTAAACATGGTATCATATAGGAAGTAAAAAAGCCCCTGTATATAAATGTGTAGCCTTATTCAATAGGGGTATCCGGAAAGTAGGTTTAATGTTGGAACAACCTCCGATTACACCCCCATTTTTAATTTAGAGGGCGTAAAAAAAACAAAACCTTGATCAACGAAAGGAGAATCGTTATGGTAAGAAAAGAAAGAGTTGTCACAGTAGAGGGTTTAAGAGATGGAAAAGGCTCGGTAGAAATTCACCACTTCTTGGAAAAGGAAGAATTAATGGGTCATGCCACGATGTATGCCCGTGTTATCGTAAAGCCTCACAGCAGTATCGGCTGGCATCAGCACGTTGGAAATACGGAGCCCTACGCCATTATCAAAGGGGAAGGAACTTTTATTGACAACGACGGCTCCAAAACAACGGTACATCCCGGAGATGTCTGTCTCATTGAGGTTGGCCAGTGGCATTCCCTCGAAAATAATACTGATGAAGATATGGAAATGATTGCTCTGATTATCAACGAAGAAGCAAAATAAACAGAAAATAGGCGCCGAAGCAATTAAAGCATCGGCGCCACATTTTTAGAGCTTTTTATTTTTCCCAAACATTAGGCCTGTCAGGAAAAATAATCATTCCATATCCATTTATTTCAGAAAGTTTGGTGATTAACGATTCCGTACCTTCTTTTTGTTTGCCATCAATTTCCTCTTTATAAAGGGGAATCAGGGAATAAAAATTAATTTGCGTTCCGTCTTTTCCCCGTAAAATGCTAATTTCTTCCTGCAATGCCCCCAGCATGACGCCGCAAAGCTTGGTACTTTCATCATATGGCTCATAGGCCTGGGAATTGGGAAGCGTATGCCCAAAGGCAAGCCACGTTTTATTCTCATGGGGAAAATAAGACAGGTACTTCATCAAATTCACAGGCCACCATAAGCGATTATCCACCCTCCCGTCGGCAGGCATAATCAAGCTCCATTCCGCAGGTAAGAGCAACAATAGCTCTGCCCGCTCCAAAGCCTGATATTCGGGTAATAAATCCTCTGGCAGGGTCATGGGCAGTGCACTCATGCCCACGGTATACAAAACATGGAAGTCCTTTTTTGTTGGTGCCTCCAATAAGTGAATATCTATTTGTAAAAATTCGGAGTTTTGCTCATAAAACACGCGCTCCTTGCGCTCAGGAAACAGCTTTTTCATGTGCTCATCAATTTCATTGTCGTAAGGTGTATTCACAATTTTCTGATTTTCCATCCTTTTTCTCCTTATTCTCCAAATAATGCCTTGGCAAACTCTCTTGCATCAAATTTCTGTAAATCATTGATGCTTTCCCCCACACCGATATAGCGCACAGGAATTTGCAATTCGCTTTTAATTGCCACCACAATGCCACCTTTTGCTGTGCCATCCAATTTTGTTAGGATAATCCCCGTAATATCGGCAACCTCTTGAAACAGCTTTGCCTGTTGCAGTGCATTTTGCCCCGTTGTAGCATCCAGCACCAAATAAACCTCTTTATGGGCATTAGGATGCTCTCTTTCAATGACCTTCCCAATTTTACGCAATTCCTCCATGAGATTTTTTTTGTTATGCAACCGTCCTGCAGTATCGCAAATCAAAAGGTCACATTTCTGGTTTTTCGCCGCATGCACCGCATCGAAAACCACAGCCGCCGGGTCAGAATTCTCCTCCTGCTTGATGACCTCAATCCCCGAACGCTGTCCCCAAACCTCAAGCTGGTCAATGGCTGCCGCACGGAAGGTATCCGCCGCCGCCAGTAAAACAGAACGCCCCTCTGTTTTATAACGGCTTGCCAATTTCCCAATGGTTGTGGTTTTACCAACACCATTTACACCAATGACAAGAATAACGGAGGGATTGGGCAAACTTTCCGCCTCCTGAACCCCCTCGGATAAAATTGCCGTTATTTCATCTGCAAGCATTCCTTTAATCAACGAAGGATCTGTTGCGTGTTCACGTTTGACGCGCTTGCGCAAGTTTTCCACAATATTCATGGTGGTTTGCACGCCCATATCCGCCATAATCAGAGCTTCCTCCAGCTCCTCAAACAAATCCTCATCAATTTTCGTAAAGCCGCCTAAAACAGCATCCACACCACCCAAAATATTTTTTCGAGTTTTATCTAATCCGGCTTTCAGCCTTGCAAAAAAACCCATTTTTGTTTCTTCCATCTGAGAATCCTGGGATACAGGGGCTTCTTCTTGCAATGCTTGTGCTGCTGTTTCCTGCTCTTTTTCTTCTTGCAGGTTCTCCGCAACAAAATCCACAAGCTCCTCCACAAAAGCATCTGCTTCCTCTTTTGTTTCTTCCACAAAGCAGTCGCCCGCAGCCGTTGTAACCAAAATTTCTTCCTCACCGCTTGGCTTTTCAAGTATTTCTTCCACCAGATCAGAAACAGCTTCCACAAAAGCAACGCTGTCCCCTTCGCTTTCTGATGCAAAAATTTCCCCATCCTCTTGGGTGATTTCAATTTCCGCCTCTGCTTCTAAATCAACTGCTTTTATTTCAATCTCTTGGTATAAGGTATCCTCATTTGCCCGAAAAATTTGAATATTCTCGGCTCCCAAGGCTTTGCTGAGTGCCTGATTCACCGCAGCTGTTTTGTCAGCATTTGCATCCACTTCCAATACAAATTCCGCCGTTTCGCCTTGGGGTGGTTCCACCTCAATATCGTCCAGTTTAAAAATGTCCTCTTTGTTTTTTTCAGCCAACGGCTCTTCTTGTGTTTTTTTCTTAAAAAAATCAAACAATCCCATTTGTTTTCACCTCAATATCAAATTCCATAGAGAAAATCTAATCACGCTTTTTCAATTACATTGCATCCTTTTCCCGTTCTGAAAAGTCAACGGAAATCAATTTAGATATACCTTTTTCCTGCATGGTCACCCCATACATCACATCAGCATACTCCATTGTCCCTTTTCTGTGGGTTATTACAATAAACTGGGTATCCTTGGCAAATTTCTTTAAATACTGGGCGAATCTACTCACATTGGCATCATCCAGCGCCGCCTCAATTTCGTCTAAAATGCAAAAGGGCGATGGCTTTAGCTGCAAAATAGAAAATAAAATTGCAATTGCCGTCAATGCTCTTTCACCACCGGATAACAGCTGCATATTCTGCAAATTTTTACCGGGAGGCTGTGCAACAATCTCAATGGGAGATTCCAACACCCGTTGGGTATCAATCAATTTCAAATATGCTTTCCCTCCGCCGAACATCTCTTGAAATACATGGCTAAAGCTTTCCGAAATCAGCTGAAATTGCTCCTGAAACTGCTTTTCCATTAAAACAGAAAGCTCATCAATCATGCCCCTCAGCTTTTCCTCAGCCTCTAAAATGTCCGCTCTTTGGTGGGTTAAGAAGGCAAATCTTTCTTTTACCTCTTTATATTGCTCCATGGCACCCACATTTACATCGCCCAAGGCGCGAATATCCGCCCTAATTTCCTTTAACGAACGGCTCATGACATTCTGCCTGTTTTCAGCATACTCCTTGGCCATACGGTAGGTCATTTCATATTCTTCCCACATCTGGGTGGTAATGCGTATTTTTTCTTCCTCAATTTTCTCTCTTTTTGTTTCAAGGCGGAATAGCTCATTCTCCATCTGCCTTGCAGACTCACGCTCCTCCGTCGCCTTTTGTTCCATTGCATCAGCTTCTTGGGTAATTCGAGTCTTTTCCTGTACGGTTTGTGCCAATCTTTCTTGCAAAGCGATTACGTTCTGCTCCAGTGCAAGGGCTTCTTCCTGTAAGGTAGATTTCCGTTTTCCCTTCTCCTCACCGCTATGCAAAAAGCTTGTATTTTTTTCTTCATCCCCTTCAATTTGCTTGAAAAGAGTTTGAATTTCTTTGTTTAATCGCAACATGGTTTCTTCCAAATTGGAAATATTTTGACCGCCGTTGGAAATGCCGATTCTAAGGCTTGTAATTTCCTCCATCAAGGTGTCACGCTTTCCCTTATCATCGGTTAAGCTGTCTTGAAACTTCAAAAGCTCTGCGTTGACTTCTTCCATTTTGCTTTTTGAAAGCTCCAGTGTCTCCTTGTCTTTGTGAATATCCTTCTCTGTCCGCAAAAGCTGTTCTTCAAGCTGGTGCTCCTCCAAAAGGATCAGCTGCAAACGCTCTTTATTTTCTATGGAATCATGATTGGTTTTTTCCTTGTCAACATGGCTGTTACTCAGCGTTACGGTCAACCTTTGCAGTTCCAGCCTTTTTTCCACAATTTGCTCCTCAATTTCCACCATTTCCTCCTGGAAAAGAGTAAGCTTTTCACGCAGGTTCGAGACAATTTTCTTTGCATCCTCCGCTTTTTCCTGCAAGGAATGAATTTCTCTGCCACGGCTAAAAATATGGGAGGCCTTTTTCTGCTTGGAACCACCTGTCATCGCCCCACCGGGGTTTAAAATATCCCCATCTAGGGTAACCATTTTATATAGATGCTTATATTTTTTTGCCAAAATAACGGCTTGCTCCAAATTCTCTACGATAATGGTTCGCCCCAATAAATTTTCAACGATTTGGCGATACATTTCATCAAAGCCAACCAACTCATGGGCGGTTCCAAAAACGCCCGCCTCGTCCAAAATAGCTGGCCGTCCTTCAAAGCTGCGCCCTTTGATGGCAGAAATGGGCAAGAAGGTTGCTCTCCCCAAATTATTTGCTTTTAAATAGTCAATTGCCCTTCTGGCATCATCCTCCGTTTTGGTAACCACGTTTTGCAATGCTGCCCCCAATGCGGCTTCAATGGCAGCCTCGTAAGCCTCGTCTACCTTGAGCAATTGCCCAATGGCACCGCAAATGCCCCGCTGTTGCTTATCGGGTAAATTCAAAAGGCTCTTTACGCTATGAAAAAAGCCCTCATTCTCCTTTTCCATTTCCTTTAAGACAGATAATCTGGATTGAATTTCAGAAAGATTTTTTTCCTCTTTTGAAAGACGCATCTGTGTCTCATTCTTTTCGTTTTGGGCTACCACTCTGTCTTGTTCCAAGGCAAGGAGCTCTTGCTCCATAAAAGAGATATTCTCTTTCATTTCCGCCTCTTGCTTCGCCAAAGCCTGCATATGTATATCCAGCTGATGCAGCCTGCTTTCCAAATGACTTTTTTCTGTTTGCAGCTGCTCCATGCGTCCTAAAAACTGTTCCCGTAAGGCTTCTCGCTTGGCAATTTCGCCCTTCGCTTCTGTCCCCATTTTAATTTGCTGAAAAATTTCGTCTTTAAAGCTTTCCGCCTGTGTTTCATCTCGGTGCAAAGAAGTATTTAAGGAAGCATACTCCTGCTCCAGCTTGGATAGCTGATCCTGTTGTTGCTCCGTATCCATACGCAATGCTGTAATTCGGCTATTGCAAAGCTCCAGCTGATTTTCATTTTCTGCCTTCTGCTCTTGTTTTTGCAAAATCTCCCGACGGATTCTTTCCTGATTTGCCACATCATTTTGTCTTTGCTCCTCCGTCAGACGAATTTCACCCTCTTTTTGCTCCTTTTTCGTGCGAAGCTCCGTAATTTCTTGATTTTGCTGCTGTAAAAGCCCGTCCCATTCTTCCAGCTTTCGTTTTAACTGCTGTGCCGTTTCCTTGCTGTTTTCCTCTTGGGCAAGGTGATTGTGCAGTTCATTTTCAGCGAAAGCCTTATTTTCAAGGAGCTTTGCAAGGTCTACCTCCATTCGGTCTAAATCCTTACAAAAAGCCACAACCTCAGCCTGCTTTAATTCTTCCTTAAACGATAAATAGCGTTTTGCTTTTTCACTTTGCATCTCCAAAGGCGCAAGCTGAACCTCCAGCTCACCGATAATATCATCCACACGAACCAAATTCTGCTGTTCTTTTTCCAATTTACCAACAGCCTCATTGCGACGGGTTTTATATTTTACAATTCCTGCGGCTTCTTCAAAAATACGCCGACGTTCGTCGCCCTTTGCGCTTAAAATTTCGTCAATTCTGCCCTGTCCGATGATGGAATATCCCTCTCGTCCAACGCCCGTATCCATAAAAAGCTCCTGAATATCTTTTAGGCGGCAAGCCGTCCCATTAATGCGATACTCGCTTTCCCCTGAACGAAAAACGCGTCTGGTCACCTGAACCTCTGTGTATTCTAGGGGCAGCTTTTGATCTTGATTATCTATGATAATAGAAACCTCCGCAAAGCCAAGGGGTTTTCTGTTTTCTGTTCCCGCAAAAATAACGTCCTCCATTTTATCCCCACGGAGACTTTTTGCCCGTTGTTCTCCCAGAACCCAACGAACCGCATCGGAAACATTGCTTTTTCCGCTGCCGTTTGGGCCGACTACCGCAGTTACACCTTGATTGAACTCTAATTTAACTTTTTCAGGAAAGGACTTAAAGCCCTGCAAATCCAATCGTTTTAAATACATCGCTGCACCTCGTTTATTTCTATCACATGATTAGTTTTCCGCCTACCATGGTATAAATCACTCTGCCTTGCACTTCCCAATCCGCAAAGGGTGAGAATTTCGCCTTGGAGGCAAAATGCTTTGGATCAATACGGTAGCCCTGTCGTAAATCCACCACAATGAAATCCGCATCCTTCCCCTTGGCAATGCACCCCTTGTTTTCTAATTTTAAAATTTCCGCAGGTTTTGTACTCATTAGCTCAACCAATTTGGAAAGAGAGATTCTTCCTGCTTTTACCAAGCCTGTATAGCTTAACGAAAATGCCGTTTCCAAAGAAGAAATGCCATAAACGGCACTGGTAAACACCTTGTTTTTATCCCCCTCATTGGAAGGGCTATGTCCCGATGCAATGACATCAATGGTGCCATCCTCGATCCCCTTTATGATTGCCTCCACATCCTCATTGGTACGCAGGGGCGGGTTCACCTTGGCCAAGGTATTGTAATTTTCCACTGCTTCTTCTGTCAGCAGAAAATAATGGGGACAGGTTTCCCCCGTTACCTTGGCACCTCTTTTTTT
>JAQUSU010000106.1 GCA_028710085.1 Anaerotignum sp. | reverse complement strand
ACTGCCCAAAGCGGCGCCAAGAAAAGCAGCTTGCGCTTAGAGATGCCCTTTGATGAAAGTATAAACAAAATTGAAGCAAAGGTATTAAATTCCCAAGGTGAGGAATTTGAACCTCAGTTTATCATGACGGCTCCCGGAATTTATGAAGGAGAGCTTCAAACGGCGGAGGAAGGAGCCTATGTTGCCAATCTTTCCATTGAAAAGGATGGAAAAACGGAACACTACAATACAGGCTTTGTTCTTTCTTATCCCTCGGAATATGACATGACACGCAGAGGCGCAGGGGAGTCCTTGTTGCAGCAAATTGCAGCCGCAAGCGGCGGCAGAATTTTGGAGGGGGGCAGTCAGGTTTTTGAAACCCAGCCCGTGGCAACGGTAAGTCAAAAGGATTTATCCGTATTTTTTATGCTATTGGGGCTCATGTTATTTTTGTTGGATATCGCTTTCAGACGTTTTTCTGTTTTCGTTTTGCGAATGGAGGGCATAGCTTTCCTTGGGCGGCATAGGGTGATGGCAAAAACAAAGCCCGCAATAAAGCAAAAACCTTTGCAAGATGAAAAAGCAAAAAAAGTTCAAAATGATCTATCTCCTAGGGCTGTGGAAGAGAAAGCACCGCAAGAAGCAAAACCTGCAAGCACAGCAGAAAAGCTGGCCGTGGCAAGGAAAAAACGTGGAAATTGAAAAAATTTCCTATAATGTAATAAAAATGTAATGAAATTTTTGACGATATTTATTGTAATTTAAAAAATACTCCGTTATGATAGATTTATTGGCCTTTTGTGAAAAATGGGTCATTTCATTATGGAGTATTTTTTTTGCAAATATTATTATTAAAAAAACGAAGGCTATGACTTAAAAAGGAGAATTTCAAAGCAAGTTTCATAATAATTCAGACTATAATAAACTAGGACGATATTATTATCTATATATTTTGGGGTAGCCGCAGAAATAGGGGGAGAACAAATGGAAGAACAAAGTGGCGGAAAACGCTTTAGGAGCCAACCAAAGAAAACAAAGACCGCGGTTTTTATTGGTCTTTTGGCTTTGTGCATATGCGTGGCAGGGGGATACTTCGCTTATGCAAGTATTCAGAATGGAAAGCTTAAGGACATTTTGGCGCAAGATGGAATTTATCCGGGAATTACCATTGATGGAATTGATGTGGGCGGTTTAAGTAAAGAAGAAGCTACGGACTTATTGGTGGGCTCCCATGGGGCGGATGCTACAACCCAAAAGCTGGTGCTTTTTTATGAGGATGAAGAATGGGAATGTTCTTTTCAAGAAATCGGTGCTGAGTATAAAGTGGAAGAGGCTGTGGAGCTTGCTTACAATTTAGGAAGAACAGGTACGGAAAAAGAAAATATGCAGGTGGTTTCGTCTTTGCTAAAAAATGGGGAAGAAATCCCGCTTGAGTTCACCTATGATGAATTCAAAATGCAGGATAAGTTGATTGAGGTTGCAACTGAGTTTGATCAGGAAGCGCAAGATAGCGCCATGACACGGGAAAATGGAAAATTTGTCATTTCCAAGGAAGTGGAAGGGCGCAAAATGGATTTGGAAGGTACGATGGTGAATGTGGATCGTGTGATGGAAGGGAAGAAGGGTGGAAGGGCCGCAATTGTGGCAAATTTCACTGAACCTGAAATCACCTATGAGGACAATGAGTTTGTAACGGATTTAATCGGTTCTTACTCCACAAAATATACTGCCTATGACAAAAACAGAAATACCAATCTGGCAGTTGGCTGTAACTATATTAATGGAACAATCATTGCGCCGGGAGAGGTTTTTTCTGCAATGGAAGGACTGGGCGAGCAGACCTATGAACGCGGGTATCGAAATGCGGGCGTTTATGTAAATGGCAAGGTTGAAGCCGGAATGGGCGGCGGTGTTTGTCAAATTACCTCCACACTATACAACGCGACGATTTATGCGGAATTGGAAATTGTGGAAAGATTTCCCCATTCCATGACCGTAGGATATGTTCCTTTGGGCAGAGATGCTGCTGTTGCGGATACTTATAAGGATTTAAAAATTAAAAATGACACGGAATATCCGGTTTATTTAGAAGCATACGCTTCAAGTGGCGTATTACAGATTAACCTTTATGGTCACGAAATACACGACGCCGGGCGGGAAATTGAGTATCAAACGGTTTATGAGGGAACCATACCAAAACCGGAGGAAATTGTGACGGAAGACCCTGAAAAAGTGGAAGGGGAAAGAGAAATCACTCACAACGGCAGAACGGGAGCAAAGGTTTCCGTATATAAAATTGTTCTGGAGGATGGCAAACAAATAAGCAAGGAATGGTTTAGCAGCTCCTCCTATCGTGCCGTTGCCGATGAAGTAACCGTAGGAACAAAAAAGACGGTAGTTGAAAACAAAGCTGTTGATGTGGTAATTCCACAAAATGAAATTCCCACAACAGACTTTTCGGATGGCAATATCTTTGGAATACAATAAAAATGGAACCCAGTGCCTCTGAAAAAATAATGTTTCAGGGGTACTTTCTGTGGGAAAGGGCTGAAGAAAATGTTCAAAATTGGGAAAATTCCTCCTGAAATATTGGAGGCGATTGTGATGAACCCTATCAGAAAAAACAGTGTGAAGCGAGCGGATGTTGTGCTGCGGCCAAAAACCGGCGAGGACTGCTCCGTAATTGACCCGCAAGGAGAAATGTGCGTCCTATCTACGGATCCTATTACGGGGGCGGCGAAGGATATTGGATATTTGGCAGTTCAGATAAACTGCAACGATATTTTTTCCGCAGGAGCAGAGCCGGTGGGGATTTTGCTGACTGTTTTGCTTCCCGAGGGAAGCAGTGAAGGGGATTTAACGGAAATTATGGAGGGCGCTCTAAAGGCGGCGGAAGAATTGGGAATAGAAATTCTGGGCGGACATACCGAGGTGACCGATGCCGTTTTAAAGCCTATTGTTTCTGCAGCGGTCATTGGAAAGAGCAGAGCAAGAAAAGTAATCAAAACGGGCGGTGCCAAGGTTGGGCAGGATGTGATTATGACCAAATGGGCAGGGCTGGAAGGTACGGCGATTATTGCCAAGGAATATGAGGAAATACTGGTGAAACGCCTGCCTTTGGATATGGTGCAAAGGGCACAAAGCATGAAGCAGTTTCTCTCCGTGGGGAGGGAGGCTTTGATTGCGGCCAAGCATGGGGCAACGGCAATGCACGATGCCACGGAGGGCGGTATTTTAGGCGCTGTTTGGGAAGTGGCGGAATGTTCTCAGACGGGTGTTGAGCTTTGGATGGATAAAATTCCTATCAAAGAAGAAACAAAGCGGATTTGCAAGGAAGCACAAATCGACCCGCTGAGGTTGATTTCCAGCGGAACCATGATTATTACATCAGATAACGGAAACGACCTATTGGACGAGCTGATGGAAGAGGGAATTGAGGCAGCGGTGATTGGTAAAATAACGCAAAAAGAGCGCATTTTGGTTACAAATGACGGCAGGCAATTGCTTGCGGAACCAAAAAGCGATGCTTTATATCAAGTGAAGTTTCGGCAATAAACGGACATAAGAGAAAGGCTGAGGAGAATGAGAGATTTTGTAGCAAAACGCGTAGCGGAGTTACCCCCTTCGGGAATCCGTAAATTTTTTGATGTTGTTGCAACCATGTCGGGGATTGTATCCCTGGGAGTTGGCGAGCCTGATTTTAAAACACCTGAGCATGTAAGAAAGGCAGCCATAGATTTGCTTGAGGAAGGAAAAACCAGATATACGGCAAACTTAGGGATGCCCGCCTTAAGGGAACGCATTGCCCATTATTTGGAACGACGCTTTCAAACGGTTTATGACCCTGCAGATCAAATTATGTGTACCATTGGCGCCTCCGAGGCGATTGACGTGGCATTGCGCACAATTTTAGAGCCGGGGGATGAGGTTTTGATCATTGAGCCGTGTTATGTTTCCTACAAGCCTTCCATTATTTTGCAGCATGGCGTGCCAGTTATCGTTACAACGAAGGTGGAAAATGACTTTAAGCTTACCCCAGAGGAATTGGAAGAAGCCATTACCCCGAAAACAAAGGCAATCCTCCTGCCCTATCCCAATAATCCCACGGGGGCAATTATGGAGAGGGAGGACTTGGAAAAAATTGCGCCGATTCTCATCAAGCATGATTTACTGGTGATTTCCGATGAAATTTATGCAGAATTAACCTACGGCGGAAAGGATCATGTTTCCATTGCTGCAATTGAGGGAATGTATGAAAGAACCATAGTATTAAATGGTTTTTCCAAATCTTTTGCAATGACAGGCTGGCGTTTAGGTTATGCGGCAGGGCCGAAAGAGCTGATTAAGCAAATGAATAAAATTCATGCCTATGTGGTAATGAGTGCCCCTGTCATGAGCCAGCAGGCTGCCATTGAGGCTTTGCGGGATGATGTTCTTTGTGACGAAGATATACGGGCGATGCGAGAAGCCTATGACGAAAGAAGAAAATATTTGATTGGTGAGTTTAACAGGCTGGGGCTGACTTGCTTTGAACCTAAGGGTGCATTTTATGTATTCCCTTCCATTCAAAAAACTGGTCTTGGCTCCGAGGAATTTTGCGAAAAACTGCTCTTTGAAGGCGGTGTTGCCGTTGTTCCCGGGAATGCTTTCGGTGAATGTGGAGAAGGGTTTATCCGTATTTCTTATGCCTACAGCATGGAGGAATTGAAGATTTGTATCAGTAAAATTGAACGTTTTTTAACGGAAAAAAGTAAGGCCTAATAGAAATAGCGGTGTTTTGGAGTAGGAAGCCAGGCACCGCTTTTTGATTGCAGGGTTGTAGAAAAGGGAATTAATTGTTCACATAATAGATAGGAATGCTGTTATAGAAGCAAAAAACAATGAATACCATTGCATAAATAGTATAAGAATAATATTATTATTAGCATGCAAAAACAAGTGAAGCTCGCAAGGTTATCAACAAGACTTTGTTGAAAAAATAACTGAATTGTGATAAACTATTTTACAAACAAAGGGAAATGTCCACTTTTTTGGGCGCTCTCGTTTTGTCCAAATGGTGAGGGAGGGATTATTTTGGAAGAAAAATTGGCACTGTTAAAAAAGTGGATACAGGAAAGTGATAATATAGTATTTTTCGGCGGAGCAGGCGTCTCCACGGAAAGCGGTTTGCCCGATTTTCGTAGTGAAAACGGTATTTTTTCTGCAATCAGCGAGTATGGATTTCGTCCGGAGACAATTCTGAGTCATTCTTTTTTTCAACAAAATCCAGAGGTCTTTTTCAAATATTACAAAAAGACACTTTTATATCCCGATGCCAACCCAAATGATTGTCACAAGGCATTAGCCAAGCTGGAGGCAGAGGGCAAGTTAAAGGCTGTTGTGACCCAAAATATTGATGATTTGCACCAAAAAGCAGGCAGTAAAAACGTTTTGGAGCTGCATGGAACGCTTTACCGAAATTATTGTGTGAAGTGTGGGCAGGAATTTCCGCTGGATTATGTAACAAAGGAAGAGGGAATCACAAGATGTAATATTTGTGGCGGCGTGGTGCGTCCTGATGTCGTTCTTTACGAAGAAAGCTTAAATGGCGAGACAATTCAAAAAGCCGTGGAGTTTATTACCAATGCAGACGTATTGATTGTTGGTGGTACAAGCTTAAATGTTTATCCCGCAGCGGGGCTGATTAATTATTATCGTGGCAAAAAAATGGTTTTGATTAATAAGACAACAACACCTTATGACAATAAGGCGGCACTGATTATTGCAAAAAGTATTGGAGAGGTATTCCGAGAAACCGTTGATTTTTAAGGGTTTTTGGAAGGAAAGAAAAAAACTTCAAAAAAAAGCGAAATTAATGCTTGACTTTATGATAATACTTAGATATAATAAATTCTGCGCTGTGAAAGTGCTGTGAACTTTGAAAATAGAATAGCGTTTGAAAAAAACACAACCCATAGTCAATTCTGTCAGTGAGTTTTGAGCTGATTACGAAGCGACCGACCAGAGCCGTAAGGCTAAAGAGGAAGCGAAGTGGCGAGAAACGAGCGGTTTTTCACGAAGTGAAAAAGACGACCGCAGCTGACAATAAAAAAGACAAAA
>JAQUSU010000022.1 GCA_028710085.1 Anaerotignum sp. | reverse complement strand
TGGAGTTAGGAATTTTAAACGTTTTAGAACCAGAATTTTACATTCACAGTCTAATTATAACTAACATTGGTTTTTAAAGGGTGAGATTGAAAAATCAATCCCACCCCAACTATTGACATAGAGCCTATAAAATGAAAACACGAAAAAAGGCTAGTAAAGAACATTTTTCGTTCTTTTACTTGCCTTTTTTGTATCGATTTCATTGGTTATATGATTTTTTATTGCAAAATCAAACCAAATCTAATATTATTTTCTGATTTTCTTTTTTTGCATAATTATTCTTTTAAATTCACTTTCCTTCTTTTCTTTCTCCTGTTTTTCACCATAAATTCCATTATGATATGTTAATTTTAAAATTACAGAATTTTAATTTATGCCGTTTCATTTACAAAAATAATGCTTATCCTTTTCGCTAGCCAAATGGGAATAATTAACTTATTTTTAACGTATACTTATATTTTCTAAGAAAAATAAAAAACTCGACAAGAAAAACTCCATATTTTCTGCCCCAAAAGCCGCCATATTTCATCATTTCCCTCATTTCCCCCATCCATGAATCTCCATAAAACAGCACGGGGAATATTTCCTAATAAAAACCATGCAATTTTTTATAGAATTGTTAAAAATTTGGTCTGAATTTGTCTGGCGAAACCACCTTGTCACCAGAACGTTCCTGTACTATAATCATCCCAAAAGCAAGTTATATTTGCATATTCATTCATTAAACAACAATCGGAGGGATCATTTTGAATCAAAATAAAATAAAAGTGCTTTTGGCAGATGATAATAAGGATTTTTGCGACGTAATCGCAAGTCACCTGAATAAACAGGATGACATAACTGTTGTCGCTGTTGCCGTTGATGGTATTGACGCAATGAACAAAATCAGAGAAACCAGTCCCGATGTCGCAATTATTGACGGCATCATGCCTCGTTTGGATGGAATCGGCGTTTTGGAACGCTTGCAGAAAAATAACGATATTCATCAGCCGGTAACGATCATTCTTTCCGCTTTATCACAAGACAAAATCGTACAAAAGGCTTTGGACTTGGGCGCTTCTTACTACATGGTAAAGCCTTTTGATATGGATGCACTGACACAGCGTATCAGACAATTATTGCAGGAAAAACCCATGATTAAAAGCGGGAGCCTTTCCTTTAATCAATCTCAGCCCAACATGGCCTATGATCTGGAAACGAAAGTTACAAATATTTTGCATGAAATCGGCGTTCCTGCGCATATCCGCGGCTATCATTATATGAGAGAAGCCATTATTATGAGCGTAAACGATATGGATGTTTTAAACTATATCACAAAAGAGCTGTATCCCTCTATTGCTAAAAAATGTAACACCACACCTTCTCGTGTTGAGCGCGCCATTCGTCATGCCATTGAAGTAGCTTGGAACCGCGGCAAGGTTGATGCCATTGATGCCCTTTTCGGCTATACCGTAAACAACCACAAGGGTAAGCCTACAAACAGTGAATTTATCGCCTTAATTGCTGATAGATTACGTTTGGAGCAAAAAGCCGGTTAATCTCCTTTTCACAAGTATTGTAATGCAAAAGGTGGCTTAGGAATTTACCCAAGCCACCTTCTTCTTAAGGCAATGGAGATGCTTAATATTTATTGTTTGAACCCTCACTAGGATCCATCATCAGCTCTTCCTCTGGAATTTCATAGAGGTTCGCTATGTAACTATTTTGATCTTTTATCTGAAATTTAGAAATCAAATACTTTAACGTTTGTGCTTGACTAGACAGCTCTTCGCTGGTTGCTGCACTTTCTTCCGCCATTGCAGAGGTTGTATGCACCACATCAGTAATTTGACCCAACCCTTCATTTACTTGGGTAATTGCCTCTGACTGCTCTTGCGCATTTTGCGAAATATAGTTTATGGAATCGATGATTTCTTTCGCTTCCCCTACCACAGCCAATAAAGCATCCGCAGTATCATTTGCCACCTTAAAGCCCACATCAACGGAGCTTAATGTGCTTTCAATCAATTTTGTAGTATCCTTTGCTGCCTCAGAACTTTTTGCCGCCAAATTACGCACTTCATCTGCGACTACTGCAAAACCTTTCCCTGCATTTCCTGCCCTTGCAGCCTCAATTGCTGCATTCAATGCAAGGATATTTGTTTGGAACGCAATATCTTCTATTGTTTTAATAATTTTTCCAATTTCGCTGGATTTCGCATAAATGCTATTCATTGCTTCCAGCATTTTTTCCATCTTTTGGTTGCTGTTTTCCATTGCAATTCCAATTCGCTCTGCTTTCTGGCTTGCTTCAACCGCATTTATGGCACTGCCGTCAATTTGCTTTGAAATGTCCATAATGGTATTGAGCAGCTCTTCAACGGAGCTCGCCTGCTCGGTGGCCCCTTGGCTCAAGGATTGTGCTGCACTGGCAACTTGTTCTGAACCCGTTGACACCTGTTCTGCAATCAAAAACATTTCTCCAAAGGTTTGATTTAAAGAATTTTGTATATGATCTAAAGCCTTTTTAATTGCCGCAAAATCTCCAATATATTCTCTTTGAATTTCCTCCGTCAAGTTTCCTGATGCAATTTGTTCTAGCAAGAATGAAATTTCATGAATATAGCCAGATAAAACTTCTGAAGTTTCTTTAAAAATATTCGCTAATATTCCCAGTTCGTCTTTTGAAGCAACCGTCGAACCATTATCCATATTTAAGTCTCCAGCACCCATTTTTTCTGCCATAGCCATTACATCCTTTACCGGAGCCAAGCCTTTTCTCAATGCATAATAACTAAAGAAGGACAGAACGAGCAGCCCTAATAGTCCAATTCCAGCCATGATATAGCTAATCCGATTTACCACTGCCAAAGCCTCGGCTTTATTCACAACAAAAGCACTCGACCACAATGCATCTGTTCCCTCTAAGGTGATAGGAATATGTACAATCCAGGCATCCTTATCTTCTGAATACTTATTTTTATCCTCAACCAATAGCGCTTTACCACTCCCAACGGCATCCAACAGCTTTTGCTCGTTTTCTGTTGTAGCCTCAAAGGTTTGTCCAATTCTTTCTTTATCCAGGTTATCCGCAATGAAAGCGCCTTTTCCTGTCATTACATAGGTATGGGCAGACTCATATCCTCCATCGTTATAAGCCAAAGTATCCACGCTGTCCGTTAAAATATCACAGCTTGCAATACCAATAAAATTACCCGCACCGTCCTTTATTGGTGAACATACGGTAACCAGCCAAGCGGTTTGTCCATTGGATAATTGATAGGAATAAGGTTCTGTTATGTGGGTAGACATTTTTTGCTTTGCCGGTGCATAATAATCCGCTGTTCCATAAATGTCATAATCCTGATTTACATCTAAAATAGTGCTTGATCCATCACGATATAAGTAATAAGAAAGACCATCCGGTGTATCAGGGAAAAACATATTCGGTTCAAATGCGAAATATGCGGAGAAAACTTTATCATCTGTTAATACACTTTCCAACGAATCAATCAGCATAAGCTCCGCCTGTTCCTGATCCAACCTCTGATATCTGCCAACCTCAGAAGCAAGGCTTAATGAAAAAACATACATATTTTGCAAATAAACACTCACCCCTGCTGCGTTTGCATCTGCAATATAAGTAATCTCTTTTTGAACTTGCTTCGCTACTTCTTTTCTAGTCATAGCCCCTAGAGAAATACTGATTGCTCCAATCACAACAAAAATAATGCATGTATTAATTAGCGGAATTTTTACTGCCAGTTTGTTTTTCCAACTTTTTTTACTCATACTTTCACCCCCTGCATTTTATTTTCGACAAAATACCAAAAAATTCTACAAATATTCTTTAATTCTATTATACCTATGTTTTAATGTCTGTCAAATTAAATTTTAAGAATTTATTAAGATTTCGGAAGCTTATAACATAATCATTTGTTCACAATTACCATTATTTTCTTTAAATTGTGCCATTTTTTTGATTATTTCATATATTACTCGTTCTTGCTCCCCATAAAAACAACCTCCATTTTGATACGATATGTACCAAAAAAAAGGTTGTTTCGCTAATTTTTCATCACTACCCTTTGCAATAATTTCGCTAAATGTTTATAAAAGATGTCAGATTAAGAATGTAATCCTTTACATCTGGCTCTAACGATATAATCTTACTTCCTACTACATGTTTTAATATAAGATATCTGTTTTTTACTGCCAATCAAAATTAGAAATGATAGGAAATATAATAGTAACGTTTGATAATAGTACGTTTTTCCTGCGTTTTTCGCAGGCTGAAACAAAAAATAACCCCGAAAACATGATGTTTTCGGGGTTATTTTTATGCATTTAATTACTTCAATGTAACCTTTGCGCCAACTTCTTCCAACTTAGCTTTAACAGCTTCAGCTTCGTCTTTGCTAATTTGTTCTTTCAGAACCTTAGGAGCGCCGTCTACAGCTTCCTTAGCTTCCTTCAAGCCAAGGCCTGTTACTTCACGAACAACCTTGATAACCTTGATCTTTTCTGAGCCTACTTCTGTCAACTCAACGTCAAATTCAGTCTTTTCTTCAACAACTGCTGCAGGGCCAGCTGCTGCTGCAACGCCAGCTGCTGCGGATACACCGAATTCTTCTTCTGCTGCTTTTACCAAGTCGTTCAATTCTAATACTGTAAGTTCTTTTACAGCTGCAATAATTTCTTCAATTGTTAATTTTGCCATTTTAAAGCACCTCCGATAATTTAATTTATTCTCATTTTAATTTCCCAAAACGGGCATTTCTCTCTTGCAACAAAAATTATTCTGCTACTACATCTTTCTTTGCGATCTGATCGATAACGCGTGCGAAAGAAGACATAGGGCTCTTGAAGCTGCCCAACAGCTTGGAAAGCAATACTTCTCTGGAAGGGATGTCCGCAACCAGCTTCATGCCTTCAGCATCGTAAACAACACCTTCAACAACACCTGCTTTGAACTCCAAAGCCTTTACATCTTTTGCAACTTTGTTTAAGACAGCAGCTGCTGCTGTAGCTTCTTCGTAACTGAATGCGAATGCGCTGGGGCCGGAGAGATATTCATCTAATCCTTCAAACTGTGTGCCCTGAATTGCAAAATGCACCATAGTGTTTTTGTAAACCTTATAGTCAACACCTGCTTCTCTCAGCTGTTTTCTAAGAACTGTATCCTGTTCTACAGTCAAGCCTCTTGCGTCTACCATAACAACGGAAGCCGCTTTTTCCAGCTTTTCCTTGATTTCATTTACGATAACCTGCTTTTGTTCAATCTTTGCCATATTTACACCTCCTTAAATCCTTTATCAATAAAGAAAGCCTCTTTGCACATAGACAAAGAGGCTTTTAGCTCAAATTTCAGCAATCTCCTCGGCAGGACTTATGCAAACGAATGCACCTGCTGTCTACGGCTTTTTTCGATTTTTTCTTCTCAACTTTAACATTATATAAGATAAATTCGTTTCCGTCAAGAGATTTCTTTGAGATTACTCAGAAATTTTTGCAGGGTTAACCTTCACACCTGGGCCCATTGTTGTTGATAAAACAACACTCTTCAAATACTGGCCCTTAGCTGCTGAAGGTTTTGCTTTTATAACTGCACTCATCAGCATCTGGAAGTTTTCTTCCAATTTCTCAGAACCAAAAGATACCTTACCTACGGGAACATGAATGATATTTGTCTTGTCCAAACGGTATTCAATCTTACCTGCTTTAATGTCGTTAATTGCCTTTGTAACATCCATAGTTACAGTGCCTGCTTTAGGGTTAGGCATCAAACCTTTAGGACCCAAAACACGGCCCAAACGGCCAACAACGCCCATCATATCAGGTGTTGCAACAGCAACATCGAAACCGAACCAGTTTTCATTCTGGATTTTGGGAATCAAATCTTCAGCTCCTACGAAATCTGCACCGGCTGCTAAAGCTTCTGCAGCTTTATCACCCTTTGCGAATACCAATACACGAACTGTTTTACCTGTACCGTGTGGAAGAACAACGGCACCACGAACCTGCTGATCAGCATGTCTGCTGTCAACGCCCAAACGAATATGTGCTTCTACAGTTGAATCGAATTTTGTAACAGAAGTTTTCTGAATCAAATCGATAGCGTCATTTGCATCGTAAAGCATTGCCTTGTCAACGAGCTTTACAACCTCGTTATATTTTTTTCCTCTTTTCACTTTCGTGACCTCCTTATGTGGTAATATCGGGAGAATTCCCTCCCACTTCTGCCGTCAAATCAGCCGGCTTTTATTCTTCAACAACGATACCCATACTTCTTGCTGTACCGCAAATCATGCTATAAGCCGTATCAATATTGGCTGCATTCAAGTCGGGCATTTTCATTTCTGCAATTTCCATAACTTTTGCTTTGGAAATTTTAGAAACTTTTGTTTTATTAGGTACACCGGAACCGGATTCAATACCGCAAGCCTTCTTCAAAAGAACTGCAGCGGGGGGGGTTTTTGTAATGAATGTATAGCTTCTATCCTGATATACAGTGATAACAACAGGGATGATTAAGCCTGCCTGAGAAGCTGTTCTTTCATTAAATTCCTTACAAAAGCCCATGATGTTTACACCATGCTGACCTAAAGCAGGACCAACAGGAGGAGCGGGTGTTGCCTTCGCTGCTGGAATTTGTAATTTGATATAACCTGTTACTTTCTTTGCCATGATTGGCACCTCCTATAAATGTGGTAATTAGCGGGGATTTTCCCTCCCACTTAGCGGACTTGCCGCTTTTATGAAACGTTGACTTTAAATCTTGTCGATCTGAGTGAAATCAAGCTCAACCGGGGTCTCTCTGCCGAAGATGGAAAGACTGACCACAACGATTTTCTTATTGGTATTGATCTCTTTGATCTGACCAACAGAATCCGCAAAAGGCCCGGAAATAACACGAACAGAATCGCCCACTGCCACATCCAGATTTTCCACCTCGCCGCCGATTCCCATAGTACGAACTTCAATATCGGTCAATGGTACAGGCTTTGAACCGGGACCCACAAAACTTGTAACGCCTCTTGTGTTTCTGACTACATACCATGTTTCGTCGTTCATGATCATTTTAATCAGCACATAGCCGGGAAATACTTTTCGCTGAACAGTTTTTTTCTGCCCATCTTTAATTTCAATAACATCTTGCAAAGGTACGCTGATTTCATGAATTTGATCCTGCATTCCTCTGTTTTCAACCGTTTTCTCAATATTAGCTTTGACTTTGTTTTCATACCCTGAATAAGTATGAACAACATACCATCTTATATCGGCAGATGTTTTGACTGTTTCTGGCTTGTTGATTTCTTCAGACATAATACCATCCTTTTTCTACTCGATTTGTCTTAACCCATAAGTCCGATAATCGCACTGTATCCGGCTGAAAATACCGAATCCATACAGAAAATGATAACACCGAGAATTAGGGAAGTAACAATAACGGTAAACGTTTTCTTTGCAATTTCAGAACGGCCAGGCCAAATAATTTTTTTAAATTCTGCCTTGTATTCTGCGAAGCCATCTCTGTCTTTACTTTTCTTTACTTGCTTTGGCTTTGCTTGTTTCGTTTCGTTCGTTTGGTTTGTGATTTGCTTTTCTTCCATACGTTCACTTCCTTTTTCGGAATTCCCTCTAATTACTTTGTTTCTTTGTGTAATGTGTGGGATTTACAGAACTTACAATACTTTTTGATTTCCATTCTGTCAGGCATAGTTTTCTTGTCTTTGGTAGTGCTGTAATTTCGCTGTTTGCACTCTGTGCAGGCTAAGGTAATCCTTGTTCTCAAAATTTCCACCTCCGTTGCTGATGATATTTTTTTGTACATAAAAAAAAGACCTGCGTCTTCTACACTATGATAACACAAGTCCCTTAAAGTGTCAACAACAATTCAAGGAAAATGCATTTTTTTTGTAGGAAACAGGGGTTTTTTAAGTAATGAGAAATCATTATTGATTTTTCATAAATTCTTCCAAAGCCACTGCCAGCTGATCCGGACAGCTGCTGTTTTTCGTCCCACAAGTAATTCCTCTTAATCTTTTTACGGCCTCATCAGGTGACATTCCTTCTGCCAACGCAGCTAAGCCCTTATGGTTACCCTCGCATCCACCAAGAAAAGAAACGTTTTTTACCACACCATCTTCCACGTCAAACTCTAACTTTGTGGCACAAACTCCTTTTGTTTTAAAGTTGTAATGCATTCTTTGCCCCCCTTGCTCCTCGAAACCTTTTACTAGCATAGCATACTATTTCACATAATTCAAATTTATTTACATTGTATAAACTATAGCTTAGGAAACCACTGATTTAGATGTGCGCACGGAATGAATCATAGGTTCCCGAAATCAAAGGCTTTTCTCACTATAATACATTTTGCTTTAATTAGGTAGAAATTCCTAAAAAATCTACTCACTGCTTGCTCAGACAATAATCTTATCCAATATAAACATACACCAATGGCAAATAAAAACATAAGAAAATATTAATTCAGTTTTTTTGTATAAACTTACACTTTTTTTGTTTTTTCTTTAAAAAATCCGAAATACACCTTGCACAATATATTATTTTGATATACAATAAGCATTGTATAAATGAAAAAGGAGGTGTTTTATAATGGCTCACAAAATCGGACCTGAATGTATTGGTTGCGGCGCTTGCGCTGGCGAATGTCCAACAGGCTGCATCGTTGAAGCTGGCGGCGTTTTTGAAATTAAAGCTGCTGAATGCATTGACTGTGGTACATGTGTTGGTGCTTGTCCTACAGGTGCAATTAAACCCGAATAATTTTTACTTAAAAAAGTGGGCTGTGCTCACTTTTTTGTTTTCATTTTTTTTAAAATTTAAAATTTAGTAGAACAAGGCTCTTTTTTTATTTTTAACATTTTGTTTGAAGATTATACATTTTTCCATATTCATTGCACAATTCAAGCCATCCATTTTGTAAAACTAATTTTTGACATCAAATCCTATCCTTTGAGCATTCCCCTATTAATTTTAAATTTTGTTTCTTTCTTGAAAAATATTTTGCTATGAAAAGAATCCTTTATTGATATTATCATAAAATTACCAGGAACTTTTTTCTTCCTAAACAGCATTTTCTAAATTATTACTTATCTGCATTTTTATGCACCTTAATAGATTTTTTAATCTCGTTTTATCTTAGAATTTTTACGCACAAAAAAAATTTCCCATTAGAAACTCCTTTTCTCCATTTAATTGAAGTTAAAAACACCCCTGCAAAATTGCAGGGGTGTACTCTCTATTAGGAATCAACCTATTTTTTCATCTTCCCCATCCGTTTAACCCTTAATTAAACTGATTTAAAACTTTTCCACATTGAGATGACGCCATTGGCATCTCAATTAATCCCCATTTTTTTATACTAAGCCCTGAGCCATCATAGCTGCAGCAACTTTCTTAAAACCAGCGATGTTAGCACCAGCTACCAAGTCATAACCTAAGCCATATTCTTCAGCTGCTTCCACAGATACAGCATGAATATTCTTCATAATGCCTTTCAATTTAGCATCAACTTCTTCAGCAGACCAGCTGTATCTCATGGAGTTCTGAGCCATTTCCAATGCGGAAACTGCAACACCACCAGCGTTAACTGCTTTGGAAGGACCAACAACTAAGCCCTTGCTCTGAATGAATGACAATGCTTCGTTTGTTGTAGGCATATTTGCAACTTCGATGTAATATTTTGTACCGTTGCTAATGATTTTCTGTGCTTCGTCCATGTTGATTTCATTCTGTGTTGCACAAGGCATACAGATATCAACTTTAACTTCCCAAGGCTTTGTCTTAGCAACAAATTTGCAGCCAAATTTGTCAGCATAATCCTGAGCGCGGTCACGGCCAGAAACTCTCATTTCAACTAAATAATCAATTTTTTCCTGTGTTACAATACCATCGGGATCATATACATAGCCGTCAGGACCAGAAAGTGTTACTACTTTACCGCCTAATTCAGCTACCTTCTGGCAAACACCCCAAGCAACGTTACCGAAACCGGAGATTGCAACTGTCTTGCCCTTCATTGTATCGCCCAAATGAGTCAATACTTCATCTACATAATATGTTGCGCCAAAGCCTGTAGCTTCGGGTCTGATTAAAGAACCACCAAATTCAAGGTTTTTGCCTGTGAGAACGCCGTTCTCCCAAACGCCTTTGATTCTCTTATACTGTCCATATAAGAAACCGATTTCTCTGCCACCAACACCGATATCACCAGCAGGTACGTCTACGTCAGGACCAATGTGTCTGTAAAGCTCTGTCATGAAAGCCTGACAGAATCTCATGATTTCCATGTCGCTCTTACCTCTAGGATCGAAGTCAGAACCACCTTTACCACCACCGATAGGCAATCCAGTTAAGCTGTTTTTGAAAATTTGTTCAAAGCCAAGGAACTTAATAATGCCGATATATACGGAAGTATGGAAACGAAGACCACCTTTGTAAGGTCCAATTGCGCTGCTAAACTGTACTCTGAAACCACGGTTAACCTGTACTTTGCCAGCATCATCAACCCATGTTACTCTAAAAGAAATACCTCTTTCAGGCTCTACCATTCTTTCCAACAAACCTGTTTTTTCATACTCAGGATGTGTTTCCACTACCTTTTCAATAGAATGGAAAATTTCTTCTACTGTCTGAATGAATTCAGGTTCCCCAGCGTTGCGTTTTTTAACCTGTTCAATTACACTTGCCATATAAGTGTTCATAACTCATTTCCTCCTACATTTTGTCTTTTCTTTAACTTTGTTTTAACACAAGTACCTTAAAAAACGCCTCGCCCTTGAGGCATCTTTTCATAAAAAACTTGGTGATTTATTGAAGTATTTGAGTAATAAATCATTTATCACCTTGTTTTATGATATTATTATATCACGTTTTTTTCTTTTGTGTAGCATTATTTTGAAGTTTTATCTTTATTTTTACACAAATTTTCCCGTCATAAATTATGCAAAAAAACGTTTAATATTTTTTTTGATACAATTTAGCATTTTTGCCTTAAAATATGACAAAAAAATATAAAATATTTCACTTTACCTATGCATTTTATCTAACATTATTTTTCTTCAAAAAAGCACCACTTTCATGCTGCTTAAAACCCCAACCTTGTATGAGAAGGGGGCTTCCTATTTTTTACATTGCGTTATCATTTCTACAAAAAAATATGCAGTTATAGAAAAAATTCTATACCTGCATATTTTTTATCGTCTGGAGAAAAAACCCATTCTTCCTTTTTTTTCTTCTCCTGCACTATCTGCCATAAACTCAATATAGCGTCCGGTTCCAATGGCTACACAGCTTACTGCATCCTCTGCTACCATTGCATTGATGCCAGTCTTGCTTTGTATCAATTTATCCAAACCATATAATAAGCTGCCACCACCGGTCATAACAATTCCTCGCTCATAGATATCAGCTGCCAACTCAGGTGGTGTACGCTCCAAAACACTATGCACTGCATCTGTAATCGCCAAAGCAGATTCAACCAAAGCCTCCAGCATTTCATCTGAAGACACCGTTATATTTTTTGGCAGGCCCGTAATTAAATTACGCCCTCTCACATCCATACTTACCGGCATGGAACGCTCAAAAACAGTGCCAATTTCAATTTTGAGTTCTTCCGCAGTACGTTCGCCAATTAAAATATTATGTTTTTTCCTCATGTAGCGAATAATCGCTTCATCAAAATTATCGCCGGCAACCTTTAACGAGTGGCTTACTACCGCACCACCCAAGGAAATTACGGCAATATCCGTTGTTCCGCCACCGATATCTACCACCATACTGCCGCATGCTCTTGAAATATCAATGCCGGAACCAATGGCAGCAGCAATAGGCTCCTCAATAATATGAACGCGCCTTGCGCCGGCCTGCCTTGTTGCATCCTCCACAGCACGCTTCTCCACCTCTGTCACACTGCTCGGCACACAAACGGCAATGGTAGGTTTCACAAACGAACGCTTTCCAAGGGCTTTTTCTATGAAATATTGGAGCATTTTTTCCGTCACATCATAATTAGAAATAACACCTTCCCTTAACGGACGAATTGCAACAATATTTCCGGGCGTTCTGCCCAACATTCGCCTTGCTTCCTCCCCAACAGCCATAATACTATTGGTGTCTTTATCAATTGCAACGACAGAAGGTTCGCGAATTACTATTCCCTGCCCTTTAATATAAACCAATACACTTGCTGTACCCAAGTCGATTCCTATATTTTCGCCAAAACTCATAAAATTGAACATCGTGACGCTCCTTTGTTTTCTATAATCCCATTTTCTTTCAGTATACTGGAAACCGACTATTCTGAAAAGATGTTTTTGCAAAAAATACTGTAAATTTACTTTTTCTTTAAATTTTCTCCTGTAAAACACGAATTCCTTCTTTTAATTGTGTATCTTCCTCTTCGGGAATTTCATCTCCATCCACATAGCCTTCCGGCAATTCAACCACATCATTTGGCGTTATTCCTGTACCGTGAATAGAAGTTCCATTTGGTGTAAAGTATTTTTGAATTGTAATGTTTATCCCTGAACCATCAGGTAAAGTGAACAAGCGCTGTACCAAGCCCTTGCCAAAGGTCTGCGTTCCAACCAAGGTACCCGCTCCTGTATCCTTTGCTGCCCCTGCAAAAATTTCGGAGGAGCTGGCACTGTTTCCGTTTACCAAAACAACCATAGGAATGTCTAAATATTTGTCATCGCAAATAAGCTCTTCCCGTTTTCCGTTCGTATCCTCCGTGTAAACCATAACGCCCTGAGGTAAAAGCTCATCCCCAATGCGGTAAACAATTCGAACCAAGCCTCCCAGGTTATTTCTCAAATCCAAAACCAAGCCCTTCATGCCCTGAGCTTGTAAATCATTTAAGGTTTCCATAAACTGGCCATAGGTATTTTCTTTAAAGCTGCTGATGCGAATGTACCCTTTCTCATCATCCAGCATTCTGCCTTCAACACTTTTCTCAACAATATCTTCCCGTTCAAGGGTAAATGAATGCTGCGCTCCATCACTGAGGCGTAAAACTTCAATTTCCACTGTACTGCCTACAGGGCCGCGCATTTTATTGGCAATTTCATTTAAGGTAAGCCCCGAAATGTCAGCACCGTCAATTTTTGTAATTACATCTCCCTCCAGAAGCCCTGCACGTTGGGCAGGGTATCCTTCCAGCAAAGAATAAACGGTAACTTCTCCGTCCTCTGTTTGATACACCTTCACGCCTATACCCTCAAAATGCCCGTTATTGTTCCTTAAAAACTGGTTTAAATAATCCGCCGTCAAATAATATGTATACCTATCACCAACACCAGCCACCATTCCTGCATACATTCCTTCATTTACCATATCCTTATCATAATCGTCCACATAATATTTGTCTAAAAAATCTTCTATTAAATTGATTTTTGCCGACTTTGGCATCGCAACATCAAAAGGAAGATACTGCCATGGTATCCACTGTTGCACTAATGCAGTTCTCCAAACCAAAATGCACACCACCATCACTGCAACGGCAGCTCCAAATCCCTTCCAAAAATCCTTTTTATTCAATTTACTCGCCTCGATTTCTTACGACTTTCTTTTATCCTATGAATGCCAAGCCAAAAACATACCGTAACGTTCTTTGTAAAAAACCACCCCGTAAAAGTTCTTTTTTTGAAAGACGCCCTTGCAAGTTCATTGCCTTGGTCCACTCCCAAAAAGTCCTTCCAACAGGATGGTTTCTAATATTTATACCCGCAAATGTTTACGAATGGATGTAACACTGCCAATGGTTCCCAAAAGAATACCAAAAGCCAAGGCTACGGGGAATAACACAATAAAAATATCCCCAACGAGTCTAAACTGAATGATTTTTATTACAGGGAAATAGTTGTATAATGCACTGATTATTTTTGCATAAATTGGTATTCCGATGATCAGCGGAAGCAATGCACCAACCACACCAATGATTACACCCTCAATGATAAATGGCCATCGAATAAACCAGTCCGTCGCGCCAACATATTTCATGATATTAATCTCAACCCGTCTGTTTACAACAGAGATTCGGATGGTATTCATAATAATCATGACAGAAATAACGCCTAAAATCAACATTACCAAAAATCCTGCTATATTAAATACCTTATTTGCTTTCATAATCAGCTCGGTTTCCGTTTGACCGTGGCGAATATTATCTATGCCATCAATCCCCTTTAAGGCTTGCAGAACGCTGTCTTGACTTTCAATTTCGTCCAAAGTAATCTGAAAGGAATGGGATAAGGGGTTGTTGGTTTCATCCAGACCCTCAAAAATATCCTCCTCAGCCCCCCAGTCAGCCTTCAGCTCCTCCAGTGCATCACCGGGAGAGATATAGCGCACCTCCAAAACATGGTCGATTTTGGAAATCTGCGTTTTCATCTCCTCAATCTCCTCGCTGGTAGGCGTTCCGCCTATGAAAACTGAAATACCAATGGAATCCTCCATCTGCTGCAATATATGATGCAAATTAGATGCAACACAATACGAAAAGGACATGATTGAGATACACGCCATGACTGCAATAATGGATGCCATTGTCATCAACAGGTTTTTTCTTAATCCGCTAAGACCCTCTTTTAAATAATATTTAATTGTACTAGGCCTCATCGCAATACCCACCTTTTTTAATATCTCTTGCAATATTTCCCTGCTTTAAAGTTACCACTCTTTTTTGCATATCATCCACAATATCTCTTGCGTGGGTTGCCATTACAATTGTAGTTCCTCGTTTATTGATATCATCTAAGAGCTGCATGATACCCCAAGCCGTTTCGGGATCAAGGTTTCCCGTAGGCTCATCGCAAATTAAAATCGGCGGATTATTCACAATTGCCCTTGCCAGCGCAGTTCTTTGCTGCTCTCCACCGGAGAGCTGGTTCGGGTAGCTTCTCCCTTTTTTCCCAAGGCCAACCAAAGCCAACACCGCGGGTACATTTCTACGAATAATGCGGTTAGGTGCCTCTATCACGCGCATTGCAAAAGCAACGTTTTCATATACAGTTTTATTGGGCAGCAGTCTAAAATCCTGAAAAACAACACCAAGGTTACGGCGAAGATAGGGAATTTGATTGCTGCTTAATTCATTTGTTTTTACACGGTTAATTATAATATCCCCGGTAGTGGGTTCCAATTCCTTGAGAAGCAGTTTAATTAAGGTAGACTTTCCCGAACCACTGGAACCTACGATAAATACAAAGTCTCCCTTCTCAATATGTAAATTTAAATTTTCCACACCACGAGAGCCATTGGGATATGTTTTGGTTACGTTATTGAGCCAAATCATTAACGTATCTTCCTTTCATACGAAATTTTAAAAAAATATGAACAAATATTTCATTTTTCGTCTTTTTCTTTTATAATGCATCATAAAGTATAGCATAAATCCAGTGGTTGAACAACCCAAAAAGGCATATGAATTTTTGGAAATTATTAAAAAACTGTTAAAAACAACTTCAGACTGAAGGCAAAGTCAAAACATCGAGAGCTTTGCCCTCAAACACCCACAAGGATTACACCCTTGACCCATCTAAACCGTTTAGTTATGGGGTTTTAATTTAAGTTTTTGGTCTTGCTTTTTTCAAAAGCAAGTGGGTGGGTCATCACTTTTGCTGTGCAAAAGCCAGCTTCGCTGTCTGCCCTATCTTGGGCAGTGAGAGGTCATCACTTTTGCTGTGCAAAAGCCAGCTTCGCTGTCTGCCCTATCTTGGGCAGTGAGAGGTCATCACTTTTGCTGTGCAAAAGCCAGCTTCGCTGTCTGCCCTATCTTGGGCAGTGAGAGGGCAACGCACAAGGTTTTTCTACGTTCTCATAAAAAACAGGCATTTTTTCCACATATTCTGGGAAAAAAATGCCTGTTTCTAATTTGTTTTTCAATATTTCCAATTGAAAATCTGTTGTTTATTTGGAATCAATAAGCCATTTTGTCCATATAAATCATATATTTGCTTACCATCAGAGTGATTTTGAAAATAATTGCATCATCAAAATTCCTTAAATCCAAGCCGGTCATCTTCTGAAGCTTATCCAGTCTGTATACCAAAGTATTTCTATGGATATACAGCTGACGGCTTGTTTCAGAAACATTCAAGTTGTTTTCAAAGAATTTATTAACCGTTGCCAAGGTTTCATCATCGAAATCATCCATGGTAAGGCCATGGAGCACTTCCTTAATGAACATGCGGCAAAGAGGCAGAGGCAATTGATAAATCAAACGACCAATCCCCAGCTTTTCATAATTCACAATAAATTTATCCTTTTCAAAAATCTTTCCAACCTCTAAAGCCATCTTCGCTTCTTTGTAAGAACGAGAAACATCCTTTAAGTCACCAACGGCGGTACCGCTGGCAATATAAACACGGCTATTGGTTTCCGCATTTAAGGTTTCCTCAATGCTCTTGGCAATACGGTCAATATCGTCGGAGGTTTCTTTCTCTTTTAATTCTTTTACCAAAATAATGCTATGCTCATCCACAGCTGTAACAAAATCCCTTGTTTTTGCCGGGAAAACACTTCTTACTATCTCAACAACATTCATTTCCTTATCGATATTTGTTTCAATCAAATATACGATACGATGAACATTATTTTCGATATGTAGCTTTTTCGCACGGCTGTAAATGTCAACCAAAAGCAAGTTATCAAGCAACAAATTCTTAATAAAGTTATCCTTATCATATCTTTCTTTGTAGGCAACCAGTAAGCTTTGAATCTGGAAGGCGGCAATCTTACCAATCTGGTAACCGGCCTCGTCCTCCCCTTTTACCTGAATCACATACTCGGGCACACCATTGTCATAGATTTTGAAATATTGATACCCCAAAATCAACTGGCTTTCCGCAGGAGAACTAATAAAATTCTCAACTGCATCAATCTGTCGGCCAATCATGTTTTCCTCTGTTGTGGCAATTACTTTTCCTTCTTTTTCCACTACACTTAATTCTTTGCGTGTGATGTTTTTTAAACCATCAATTGTACTTTGCAAAATCTGATTGGAAATCATTGCGCGCTCACCTCGAACTAGTATTTTTATGCCTCTTTATCTTAAAAACCAGTCATCCTTAATTTGCCCGGAAGCCTGTAAAATATGACGAAAAGTAACCTCTTTGTCTATTGATAAAATAGCCTAAACATATTTTATAATAAAATCACAAAAAAATAAAGAGAATTCGTAAAAAAAACATACAAAATCTCTTTAAAATTAAAATATATATAAAAAAACCCCTTTTGTTTTATATAAACTGTACCACGCATTGCGTATATTGTATTAATTTCAATACAATGCAAAATAAAATGCATAGTACTTTTTACTTTGGAATGATTTCTTCTCCTAAAACTTCCCGAATATCCGTAAGTAAAAAAATGGATTTTCGGTCAATATTCATGATAATGCTTTTCGCTCCTTGAATTTCTTTTTGCGAAAAAACACAAAACAGCATTTCCTTTTCCGCCTCATCCGTAGTAGTCTTTGTGCAAAATGCAGCCGCATTTCTTTCCAGCCGTAGATTTAATGCTTCACCAATTTCTTTGGCTTTATCGGAAATCACAATCGCCCCTCTCAGTGTAGCGCCGCCCTCCAAAAGCCATCTGGTGCACCGTTCAGTAATAAAAACGGAAAGGATTGCATATAGCCCATTCACACTGCCAAACATAACCATACCGGAAAAAATTACCACCGCATCCATAACAAATATCTTTTTTGAAATAGGCGACCTATGCCATTTTTTTTGCATTAGGTATGCCGCCAAGTCAACCCCGCCGGTTGTCGCCCCCGTACGCAAAACCAAGCCAAGGCCAATTCCCACCAAAGTACCGCCATATACCGACGATATGATGAGATCACCCGAATAAAAATTAATCTCCTGTACCAAAAAAAGCATAAAAGAAAACAAAAGAGAGGCCAAAATTGTTTTTCCAACAAATCGACCTCCCTGCATCTTCCAAGCCGCAAGAAAAAGAGGAAGGTTGAAAACCACATTCACAAGCCAAAGAGGAGTAGGAATGCCAAACTGATCAGCGGTAACTGCACTCAGCATAATGCCAATGCCAGTTACCCCCCCTGCAACCAAACGAGCAGGCTCTAAAAAGCATTGTATCCCTATGGCCATCATCAGTGAACCACAAATATTTAAAACCAAATCCTCTATTCTCTTTTCATACATATTATTATCTCCGCTTCCTCGTTTTCAGGACCGTGAAAGCAAAAATAGGTAAGCGCATCATTCTGCGCCACCTTGTTGGCTGCGTCAGCAAGCGATAAAACCATTCCAAGCCAAGCTTTTGAAACGGCTTCGGTGCCCGCTTTGCATTCCCCGCCATTACATCAAAGCTGCCTCCTACGCCAATGGAAACCTTGGCGCCCAAAAGGCGCATATTGTCATAAATCCATTTTTCCTGTTTTGGCGCTCCCAGTCCTACTAACAGTATGGACGGAGATAGCTTTTTTATGTCATGGATTATGGTTTTTTCTTCTTTCGCATCAAAATATCCGTTGTGAATCCCCACAATTTTAAGCCCCGGATATTTTCGCTGCATTCTTCTGACTGCCTCGGCAGCGACTCCCGGTGCGCCGCCAAAAAAGAAAAAAGTTTTTTCTGTTTTCGCAAGTTCAGCAAAAATATTCTGGGTTAAATCATACCCAGCGACACGTTCCTTCAATCGAATCGTGCTGTACTTTGATGCCCAAACCACACCGATTCCATCAGGCACCACCATATCCGCTTCCCGCAATATAGCCATAAGCTCTTGATCCTTTTGTGCCTCCATGACAATTTCGGGGTTTGGTGTGCAGATAAAATGCTGACCTGCTGTGTCCAAAAGCAGCTTCACCCTTGCCACAGCCTCTTTCATGGTGACTGCATCAAAGGGTACATTTAAAACCTGTGTAACTTTCCTCATTATTTTCGCCCTCTTCCATGCTGCAAAAGCTGCGCCAGATATTTTTCATTTTGGTGCGCCTGCCCTTCCAATAAAGCTTCTTTCTCTTCTAAAATCTCAATATACTTTTCCCTGTTATGGATAATATCATCCACCATTGCTAAGGTTTTCCTCATATCAAATTCTTTTAGCTTCCCTCCGCTTGGCATTTCCAGCTTTTCCAAGTAATATTCAATTTTGGGATCGTAAATAAACCCAATGAGGGGTACCTTTTGCCGTGCCGCAAAGATTAACGTATGCAAACGCATGCTTAAAATAAAGTCAGCCATGCTAATGACTCCCATGATTTCATAAGGAGAATAGTTGCTTCGCAAAATATATGCATTCTGCTTCATTTTCTTGCGTACTTTTTCGCTCACCGTAATGTCATTGGGCATCTGCATGGACAAAAACACGATGGTTCTATCATATTCTTCCACAATGGTATCACACAGCTTTGCAAATCGGTCAATAAAACGATCCATTTCCTTCCAATTTCTAACAGAAACCACCACCAAGGGTTTTTCCAAAGGAATTCCCTCCGCTTTTAAAAGCATTTGTGCTTCCTCTTTCGGGATACAATCCATTGTAAAAACAGGATCCGCCGTTACAAAGCATTTTTGGGGATTCACACCCATGGAAAGCAATTCCTCATAGGAATTTTCTTCTCTGAGGGTGATTAAATCCGCTTTGTTTACAACCTGCTTTACCAAGCGTCTGTTTCGTTTCCCAGAAACCGGGCCAATCCCATTTGCATAAAGCATTACTTTTTTGCGCATCAATTTCGCCACAACGGTAATGGAGAGATAGTACAATAAAGAACGGGTACTGGTACTGTCTTGCAATAAAGAGCCGCCGCCGCTCAAAAGAACATCACAGCCTTTAATTGCTCGCCATACCTCCCCAAACCCGAAGCGATACACCGCTTCAATGCCATACTTTTCCCTTGTACCCGTTGGGTTATTTGAAAGTACGGTAATATGGTAGTTATCTCCCATTTCCTGTATGTTTTTATGCATGGAAATCATAATTGCTTCATCGCCCGTATTGTTAAAGCCATAATAGCCGCTCATCACCACATGATACTGAGGGTTGTGCATTTCCTTCCAAGCGGTATCATATGCCTTTACGCAATCCACCGCCATTTTCGATACGGAATAATATTGAAAAATAACCTCTCTGCCATAAGCCCCCGCCTGTTGGCGCTCTTCGGTGGTCATTTGGTTAAAGGCGTATAAAACATCCTGATACAGCTGCTTTTCCGTAGATAAGTCACAACCACGACAGCAAAAATTATTTTCTTGGGCAAGCGCAAGCTTATCCCGTCCAAAAATGCCAATATAGCCTTCGTTTCCGGCAACAATCGTTGTTTTTTCCGCAGCCATTGCCTCCAACGCCGCACGGCTGACCCCCACAAATACATCTGCCACGGCTACCAATTCGTTAATGTCCGTTCTAGCACCTGTCATGGTAATGCAATTTTTTCCAATATGCTTGTTTGCACCCTTGCTTTTTTCCAAAAGCTCCTCGTAAACATCGCCGCCGCCCACAATAATCATGCGAAGCCCCGGTATTGCCCTTGCTAATTCCGGCGCACGGGCAATCAATTGTTTTGCCACCAAGGCACGGCTTTCATCCATTCGGCTGACATAAACCAGGGTAGGCTCTTCTTCTTTCAAAGAAAATTCCGCCCGAATTTTGCTGCCGTCTGTATTTGGAGAAAACTTATCCGTATCAATGCCATTAATGGTTACAAAAATATCCTCATTGCGTACGTGATAGTTCTCAATCAAATATCTGCGAATATCCTCACTTACGGCAACAACCTTTTGTCCCCAATTTGTGAGATATTTTAAGCCCATGCCAGTATAAAAAACCCAATGGGCAGAGGTAACAAACGTAAACTTTTCCTTTTTAAACAGCAACCCGCAGATAAACCCGGGAATTCTTGCATGAGAATGGACAATATCAACCTTCTCTTTGCGAATAATTTTTTTCAGCAAAAAATAAGAGCGTATCATTTTTAATACATTTCGTTGGTGCATAGGCACTTTGTAATGCTTAATCCCTACGTCTTCCAGCTCTTTTTCGTATACACCGCCGTTTGAGGCCACCACAATATCAAAGCCCTGCTTTTTTAATTCCTTTGAAAGCTCCACCACATGAGTTTCTGCGCCCCCAATTTCCAACCCCATTAAAGCCATTAATATTTTATACTTCATACCCATCCCGCCTGTCACATTTCAATATTTGTAACTTTTATTGTAGGCATTGCATACTTTGTAAAGACGTCCATTTCCGAGTTAACCTTTAACTCAACAACGCCATCCACAAAATATCCGTCCTCTTTATCCACTACAGAACCTTCAATTGTCATTGTTACTCGATAATAGTCGGGATATTGTGCCCGCACCATGCCGCCTGTTCCGTCGGGCAAATTGTAAACCAAAGGCTCATACGTCACACCTTTAATTTCGCCAATACAAATTCCTGTTTTTTCGTCAAAAATCAAATCCCCTTCATGTAACGCATTTACCGTTGGCATTCGTACCTTGTCCACAAAGGCGGTATAGGTGGTCTTTTCTGCCGCCTCGTCTGTCCCCGAGGATTCCACATGATTTACAACACCCAGCTTTAAAATCGCCAAAACAACCACTGCGACTAAAGTCAAAATAATCAGTATATCAACGATATTCGGTCTTCTTTTGGCCATCCTTATTCACCATCCCTTACTTCCACAACAATGCCCTGAAAGGCATACCCCTTGCCCTTTACATTTAGCTCCAGACCAACCTTTGGCGTAATACCCTCCACGGTAATATCCTTTTCCGTTTCCGTGCCATTTCCTTCGATGGTAAGGAACATATCGCAATAGCCATCCACAGGTAATTTTTGATATACGCCAATTTCCTTGCTGTAAATTACTTCATTATACGGCTCAGAGGTTACTTCCTTCACAACACCCAAATATTGAGAAGTGGAGCTGTTAAATACCTTTTCACCAACAACGGGAACCTCTGCTGTTTCATTCAACACATTCCGTCCCTCAACAACATAGGAATAGGTTTTCGTTGCCGTAGCTTCCCCTTGTCCGCCACCTTGAAACAGCTTAAACCCAATCACACCTGCAACAATGACCAGAAAAATTAATATGACATCCACAATATTGAATATCCCAAATAGTTTTCTGCTTTTCTTCATTTTCTTCCCTCCAAATAGAGCCGCTCAATCCTCGACGTCATCTTTCTTGCAGTAAAATTCTCTCTTGCCCAAGCTTTGGCGTTCTCAGCCAATCGACGGTATTCTTCCTCGTCGGCAAAGACCTCTAAAATGCGTTCCGCCAACGCCTTCCCATCGCCCACCGGCACAAGATACCCATTTTCACCATGACAGATTACCTCATTCACACCACCGCTGTCCGTTCCAACGGCAGGAATCCCCACGCTCATGGATTCAATCACCGATAGACAGAGCGCTTCCTGTTTGGAAGTAATTACGTTTAAGTCCAATGCTGCCTCTATTTTTTCCACGTCCTTCACGAACCCCGTAAAAATCACATGGTCGAAAATTCCCAATGTCCTTGCCCGTTCCTCCAAGGAGGCTCTTAGGCTGCCATCGCCGATTATATAAAACGCCATATCCTCCCGATGCTTTAATACCGTCTTTGCTGCCATTAAAAAGGTTTCATGATCTTTGACTTCCTCCAGCCTTGCCACAATCCCCACCGCTTTTTTCAGCGGATCTCCACCATAGGATAAAAGAATTTCCTTTCGTTCCTCCGCCGTAATGGGTTCAATGGCATCAATTCCGTTATAAATGGTCACAATCTGCTTGGGGTTTGTCCCGCCAGCCACCATACTATGCTTTACCGCCTTACTCACAGCTATGATGGTGTGGCTGTAACGCTGATTCAGCATTCTTCTTGCAAGCTTCTTATAAAATGCTCCAGGAGCAGCCTCCATACAATGCTTCGTATTTATAATTTTAGGAACGCCGGCTTTTTTTGCTGCCATTCTTGCCGTTAAACTGGCATGGGTATGAACAATATCGGGTTTTTCTTCCAGAAATAATTTATGCAGTGCTTTTCCTGCCTTTTTATCAAAGGATTTATCCTCCATATCCTCCATGGGAATAACCGCTACATCAAGTGCTGTTACCTCAGGATACAATGCGCTGTCACTTGGTAAAACCACCCAAACGTCAAATCTTTCCCGATTATGATGCTTTAAATAATTGAGCAGCCACCTTCCAGCACCGCCAATGTTACGGTCGGTTAAAACATGGAACACCTTTATTTTTCTTTCTGCCACTGCTTTTCACCTACCCTCACGCTTGCCATGCCTATCCCAATAAAGCACCAGAATAGCAACACAATACTATAATCAAACCAAATATGGTCTGTCATTCCTTGTAATAATAGCCCTGCAAACCCACCAAAGAACGCCGCCAAAAGCATATGAAAGCGTTTTGGAACCTTTTGCATTGCGCTGTAAAGCTTTTGAAAGAAGAAAAATAGCAGAAACAAGAGAATTGCAAAACCATAAAAACCCAATTCGATAAATTCCTGGAGGAATAAATTATGCACATGGTATGCGTTTGCCGCCTCATAGGAAAACAGCGGATAAACCTGATTAAACGCATCTACCCCAATGCCTGTTGCCCAATAATGCTTCACCATGTCAAACCCCGCCCGATAAATGGAGAGTCGATACAAGGAGGAGGAATCGTTCATGGTTAAGGAGCTTGCCAATCTCGCCCAAAGCTCTTGTGGCAATACAAAGGGCATCACCAAAAGACCGACTAACCCCAAGGGGATCAATCTGCGTTCCGCCAAAAGCACAAACAGCCCCGCTGAAAACATTAAGCCAAGCATTGCCCCCCGTGAATTTGTCGCCAAAAGCCCCAAGCAAATCACACCAAAGCAGCCTGCATAAAAAATCCTTCCAAACCAATTGCGTACCTTCCAAAGCATACCAGCCGTTAAAGAACCGATGATAATCAAATATTCCCCTAAAACATTGGGGTTATTGAAGGTTGCATAGGCACGGGTACGAATATTAAAGCTCTCCGCATCTACCCAAGCCGCATCCATTTCAACGCCCACAATATATTGGTATACAGCATAAAGGGCAATGAAAACGCCCACTGAAATCATTACAAAAAGCACAAAATCCAACTTTTCCTCTGTATCAATGCAATCCTTAGCAACGAAAAACATGGACATAAACAGCAAGAAAATCGCCATAACCAGCAATGCCTTAGGAAAATGATAGCTTGTAAGGCTTCCATAAATAAAGCAAATACCAAAAAGCCCCATAAAAATGCTGACGAAGCTTGTCCTTTGCACCCGAATACGTCCAAGAAAAAGATTGATTGCATAAAGCCCCAAGGTGCCAAGGCAAAGCAATGCCAAAAGCATGGTAGGCAAAATGGGAATGGCAAACACAATGGCACACAAGCACAGTATAATGAAGTTTTGGTTGAAAATCCGCAGTATAAAGCTTTCTGCCATTGCTGCTGCAAGGGCATTGCTTCGCCCTTTTACCGCCTTTGACGAAAGTATGGTCAGCCTATGCCAGGTTCTTGGAAAAATTCCATGCCAAACCCCCAAAGCCGCATCCCAGTTTCGTCGCAAAAATCCTAAAATACCGCTCTGGTAAAAAGCATTGCCCACTCCCTGGCAAACCTTACGATAACAAGCATAGGTTAGGCTTCCCAGCCAAATACGCACAATGGTTATAATGATTTTTTCCAAAACCCTAAAGCAAAAGCTATCCTCCAGCCACCAAGAAATTTCATGAAGCATGCGAATATATCCCCTCTGCTTTCTCGCCTTTTTGGCTGTTTCCTCCCCCGCAATTGAATTCCCAACCATGTTTTTCAGCCTTCCAATGGCAGAAAAAACCATTTTAGCTTCTTCTACGCCCAAAAGAAATGCCGGCACCATATAGGCTAAAACGCCGATTCCTGTTGGAATCCCCAGCACAAGAATACGCCCGAAAAGGCTCGTTCCCATGCGTGGTTCCAAAATGCGAAAGCTCCCTAATACAAAAAGCAGCATAACCATGGCGCAAATTGCCATCTTTCCAAGGCTGACAACTAGCTTTTTATCTATTATTTCAGGGTAACGCTTCACCGCTGGCCCCAGAAGCACCACAGCGGATACGATAGAAGAAACTGCCGCAGACAAGGCTAACCCGCCAAGCCCCATGGGCTTTAGCAATAACGAGCATAATATTGCATTGGTCACCACGGATACAATTCCCGAAAAAAACGGAGTTTTTCCATCTTGATTTGCATAAAAAGCCCTGCTTAAAATCGTTTGCACGCCATATCCCATGACACCCAGGGAGAAGAAGAAAAGTGCGGTTGAGGTTAAAAGGGTTCCTTCCGCACCGAAACTGCCTCTTTCATAAATTAGCGCTACCAAAGGACGGCTTAACGCCATTATTCCCACCATCATAGGAATTAGCAAAAACATCATGGAACGCAGTGTAATTTTCACTGTGCTTCCAAATTTTTCCTTGTCCTTTCCACTGGAAATACGGGATAGCTTCGGGAAAATTAAATTTGCAATGGCTAAAACAAATACTCCTACAATAATCGTGTATAGGTTGTTGGCATATTGCAAAGCCGCAACCTTCTCCTTGCCATTATAAAGCTGAGAAGCGAAACGGCAGTTAATCATAAAATTAATGGGCTGTACCCAAGTGCCAATCATAACAGGAAGCATGAGCTTCCCGATTTTTTTCAAGCCCTCGTCACGAAAATGAAAATCGGGTCTATACCAATAACCTTTTTTTTGCAGCGAGGGTATTTGAATAAAAGCCTGCATTGCCCAGCCAATGAGAAAGGCTGAGGTTAAGCCGTAAATGCCAAATTTAGAATTAAAGAAAACAAAATAAATGATAATAATTGCATTTGAAGCCACACTGATTGCCGCCGGAATATTAAATTCATCCAAAGACTGCAAAATCCCAACAAAGGAAAATGCCATCGCAGTAAATAAAATGGTCGGAAACAGAATACGGGCAAGGGACGCACTTAACGCCGCCGTTTTGGCATCAAAACCATTTGCAAACAACCATACAAATTGCTCTGAAAATACAATGCCAAAAAGCATCATAACCAGCGTCACCGCAGAAATCAAGGTGATAAATCGATTTGCTAAAGAAAAGGCTTCCTCTTTTCCTTCTTTTTGCAAATATTCGTTAAAAATCGGGATAAAGCTTGCCGAAATTGCTGAAGCAAAAACTGCATCGAAAAAAGTCCTGGGAATTTGGCTGGCAATCAAAAATGCTACCGCTTCCATTCCCAAGCCATAATTTGCAGCAAGAAATTGTTCTCGAACCAATCCGAGAATCTTTCCTGTTAGTGTGATCATCATCATGAAGCTGACAGCCTTCACTGCCTGATTGCCCTTTTGTGACATAATTGTTCTCCTATCAAATGCACTTCCTTTGGGAAGTCAATTCTTTTGCAAACACACAAGATGGGTAGAGATTCATCCCCACCCATCCAATATTACCTTATTTTGCCCAAATTTACAATAAAACACTATAATTTTAAAAGAAATTATACCTTTGCAATCTCATAAGAAACCTCCTGACCCAAGACACGCAATTTTAACATGCTAAAGTTGCCGTTTACGCTGCCATCCGTCTTCCAAAGATCAGGCAAATTGATATAGCGAACGCCATCCTTCACGGCTGTCCACTGCCCAACGTTGCTGCAAGAAACCACAAAAACCGTTTTCCCTTGGGAAACATATTTGCTTAAAATCGCACGGAAATATGCTGTTTCTGCCGCCGATGAAAAATCCCCAGGAGTTTTATCCGTTACAATAACAATGGTATCGTTATCTGTTGCATCCAAATCTCTCGCCAAATTTGCGTATTGCGCAGGGCTTGTAGCACGAATGCCGCCGCTTGCCGCAGAAACCATGGCAAGGCTTACACCGCCTCTATTTAGGAAACGGTATCCTCCCGTCCAGCTTAAGGTGTCCAGCTTGGGGGCGGTTTTAACGTCACTTGTGCCGCCGTAAATTGCTACCTCTGCGTTGGAATCCACGGCGTTTCTTGCCTTTGTTCTTACATCTGCATAGGTATTTTCATCAATTTCGGCCACACCCTTATATTGAACCGTGCCGATAATATTCAGATAATATGCTCCGTCGCCTGCTTTTGTAACCTTCTTTTTCAAAGGATCTGCTGCCGTGGTAGCCTGGGGCTTTGTCACCCCTTCACCACCACCAACGGTTACTGCAACATAGGCAGTTTGTCCATCTCTGGTGCATTTTATATAGGTGGAGCCCGCTTTTGCTGCTGTAAATACGTTTACATTCATTGTGCCCACGGAGGAATCCGCCAATTCATACTTTGTTGTAGTGGATACCCAATGGCTAAAGCCATCCGTATCAACCACCTGCATGGCAATGGTCGCCGTTTCTCCCGCTTTATTCAGCTTAATGTCTGCGGAGGGCTTTAACCTGCTGGTTATCGCCGAAACCACACCTGTTGTGGAAGCACCCAGCTCGTTATACAATGCAGTTACCGCAAAGGTTCCGCTTCCCGAAGGGGTAAAGTCGTAGCCGTTCCAAGTTCCGTCAATGCCAACTGCCTGCATTGTCACCTCACCAGCAGGAATTTCAATGCGATTATAATATTCATCGAGTCCATAAACCGTAAAGGTCATGGTTTTATTGGGCACTGTGCGTATCATAGATGGTGTAATTGCAATTTTCTCAATTTCGCCTTTTTCTGCATTCTGGAAAATACCCACCGCACTCACAATTTTTCTCTCCGACCCATCGGAAACGGTATTTTTCACTGTCGGCTGCGTATCCTCAACGGTTTTCACCGTCATTGTAGAGGAACCGCCGCCATCCAAATGCATGGCATTATATGCGCCGTATTCCCTCATATAATCCGCCATCTCGCTATGGGTTGCCCCAACGCTGTCGCCACGGCCATCCACAACCATAAAGATAGCTGTTTTCCCATCTTGTGAAAGGCCAAAGGCCGTTCTTGGCTGACGTCCCGTCCCAACAATGGAGGTTGCAGGTGCCTCTGTGCCATTGATTAAAAGCTTGCCGCCGCCGCCAAAGCCAATCTCCATATCGTCCAAATCGATGGAGGTGTCGATATCCAAGGTGATTTCATCCGCCACCTCAAATACATTTGCCGCATTAGTATGATAATCCTTGCTCATGACAAGCAAGTACCCATCCTCAGGAACGGCTACGGTTTCACCCGGCTGTGAAATATAAGTAATCTGGTCATCCTCTACCACAAATTTCACAAGCTCTGTAAAGCGTTTATCCAAATCCGCCGTTGTTGGCGCAGCCTGTCTGTCAAAATAAATAGGGAAAACCATGGAGGTTACCTTGTTAATGGAGGCAAGCTCAATCGCTTTTTTGTCATTTGCAAAGGTAGCGGTCATTTTAAAATAATCAAAAAAGGGATTATTATCCTCATCCATGAAAACGGCTGCATATTGATCCGCGTCATGGTTTAGGGTAGTACCCGCTGAAACCAATTCACCATCTTTCATTACAGGCCCAAAGGAGGCGGAATAGGTTCCTGTCATCCCAAAAAAGTCCGCATTTACGCCCGCAATGGCACCATTATCCGTCAGCAGCTTTTTCGCAGTTTCTTTCAACCCATACTCTACGGTGCTTTCTACTTCCTTGAACTCCAAGGTGCTCTCTGTTAAATCCACCTTTAGCGCATACAAGTTCTGAATTCCTGCATCAGTCATACGGCTGCTTTTTTCATAGGTAACGCCTCTTGTTACGGTCTGTTCCGTTTTTTGATTGTAATATGTAGTTGCACCAAAAGCCCATGAGGAAGGCGCAGAAATTGTCAGCACGGCGGCCAACAGAATGCCCATTAATCTTTTCATTTTTACCAATTGATACTTCATTTCTTATTCTCCTTTATTCTCAGTCACTATCTATTCGGACGCACTTTCTTGGCTTTTGTTCCCATTTATGTACCGGGGATTCTACCAAAAAAGACGTTTTATGCCAACAAGCGAATTACATTTTAGCATTTTTTTGACACGATTACTTCTAAATTTCAAAAATTTAATATATATGTAATAATTAATCGTCCTACATTTTCCAATTAAAAAAAGAGAGTTTCCAATAAGTGGCAACCTCTTAAACTTTCAATCTTTTTGTCTTTTTTCATGCGTAGAAAAAATGTTTTTTTCAAAACGGTTCAAACGAAATTATAGGATGCAAAAGCTTTGTTTTTGGCGTTTTTTTCCAAAGAAAACCCCTGCTCAATTTTAAGCCAAAAGCATCTTTTCTCTTTTTCCCACATCCTTCTTCACATAGAAATTTTGTCCACTTCATAAAATAATAATGATTTATAATAGGAGGTATTTATTTATGAAAAAAGCAATATCCATTTGTCTGAGTCTGTTTCTTCTTTTTAGTCTTAGTGGGTGTAAAAAAGAGGAGCCTTTATCAGAGCTTGAGACAATACAAAAGCAATTAGCTGAA
>JAQUSU010000105.1 GCA_028710085.1 Anaerotignum sp. | reverse complement strand
TGCATTGAGACAGAAACCATATACGTCCTCCAATTTTACCCCGTCAATCTGTTTGTCTGTAATCAATCCCATACCCTTCATACCACATACTTCAATATTGTTTTCCTTCAAATAAAGCTCTGCTTTGATATTTACTTCATCGATATATGGAGTTGCAACCGCCACCTTTTTGAGATTCATCCCTTCCAAAGCCTTGATCACAGAGGTTGATGTTGTGGTAAATTTAATATTTGTTAGCTGCTCCATTTCAGCAATCATTTGCTTCTCATACGCCAGCCCATTGATAAAGCTTGCACTTGTGCAGCCTAATAAAATAACATCTGTAGGTATATGAGATAGCAGCAAGGCTGCATCTTGAATACTCAACAATAATTTGTTCAAGCCTTCCACGTCAGTATTGCCCAGGGGAACCCTTGTTGCTTGAATAGAAATCCCTTCCGGTGCCATTTCATTCAATTCTGGTTCCATAACCCATCCTGCAGATGGATAAATCAGCCCTATTTTCCCTTTTTCTCCATAATTCAGATCATTCATAATAAATTCTCCCCTTCCAAAACATCCTCATCCTCAGTGGCTTTATTATAATTCAGGCGAATTACTGCCGCCACAATCAATACAACAGCAATCATTTTCAATAAATTGATTTCCTCTTTGAAGAAAATAAAACCAATCATGCAGGTTGCAGTCGGTTCAATGGTTGTAATCATCGCTGCGGTGGATGCTGGGATATACTCCATTGCTTTTACATATACCAAATTCGAAATGGTGCCGCAAAACACTGCAAAATAAATGCAAGTAAGTAACAACGTACGATCTGCAAAAACCTTGCCGACTGTCTGCGGAATATCTACCATAAAAGATATTGCAGCCAACGAAAATATAAAATTATAAGTAGTCACTGTCCATGCATCATATTTTTTCATCAGAACTGACGAAGTAATGCTATATACAGCGAAGCATATACCCGAGGCCAGCCCCCATAAAACTCCTGTGAAAGAAAGCTTTCCCAGGCCTTCATTGAAAACTCCTGTTACAAATACACAACCAAGCATAATCAAGAAAAGACATATTTTTTTTATCCCAGTTAATTTTTCATTAAAAAAAACTGCGGAATACAACGTAACCAAGGCTGGTGCCGTATACACCAAAATAACAGCAACGCTAATTGGAATTCGCCGCACTGCATATCCATAAAACATACCATAAAACAAATATCCCACCACACCACAAATAAGAAGCAGAAGCAAATCTTTTTTGCTTTTGATTTTCGAAATTTTTTTCCGAAACAGCATATCGAAAACTACGATGGAAAATACACAAAATAGTGCCTTCGAAAAAAAAATTTCGTTTTCTGTTAAGCCATGGTCCAGTAAAATTTTTATTACAGGTCCACCCGTTGCCCATATTATAGAAGAAAGTACCACCAAAAGTGCAGCAAATCTAGCCATTTTGTCACCCAGCCTTTGTAAAATACGTTTTTGAAAATTTCGAAGAATGCCAAGCAGAATAAATCCACCTGGCATGCCCCATTATGTTCTATATTCTTTTATGATTTACTGCTCTTGCTTTCTTCTGCCTTTATATCTTCTTCCAGCATATTCAGCAATGATTGCCCCTTTTCTCCTACAAGGTTTAAATACCAATCATAGCCAGAAACCGCCTTTTCCTTGAAAGCATCACGTTCTTCCTCCGTATATTCTTTCAGAGTGATTTGGGGCTTATTGTCTATAATTTTTTGCAAACGAACCTCTGCATACTCATTTTGTATATCAAAAATATACGAATCCAGCTCTTTTGTAATCTCAAGAACCATTTCCTGCTGTTCTTCTGTCAAGCTATCCCAAAAAACTGGGTTTACACAAAAAGTGCCTACAAATATTTCTTGATTCAAGAAATTCAAACATTGCTGAACTTCATAAAACTTCATTTCCTCAATGGCAAATACAGGGTTTACCTGCCCGTCAATCATATTTAATTGAAGATTACTATATGTTTCCATATACGGAACCGGTGTTGGATTCGCACCATATGCTGCATAGGATGCAATCAAAAGTGGAGATGCCATAACCCTGAGTTTAAAGCCTTTCATGTCATCCGGCTCATTAATTGGATGATTGGATGTAATTACCTGAAAGCCTTCTTGGAACCATGCCAAAGGGATAATGTCCTTTGCCCGATACAGCTCATTGATCTCTTTTATAGCACTTCCTTCATTTAGAACCTTTCTATTCACTTCCATATCATCAGAAAATACAAACTGTAAGCTTAATAACTGATTTTCCGGAACAATTGTTGCAACGGTTGCAGGGTTATTGATGCTGAAATTCACCGCATTATATCGTATCAATTCAACAGCACCTACGCCATCACCCAACTGGCCTACAGGATATACATCCACCCTAATTTTTCCCTTACTTCTTTCCTCAACCAGCTCTTTAAATTTCATAGCATACATATCTTGAATTCCGCCAACACTTTCTTCATGGGAAAATTTCCACACCATAACATCTTCGGCTTCTGCCACATCTTCACTTTTACCACATGCCGTGAATGATATTAATCCAGTTATCATCAGTATCAATAATAATGCAATTTTTTTCATATGCTTCCCTCCTTAATCAATATACCAGGTGATAGAACCATGTTGCAGTTTCCGGAACCAAGATGAACAAAACGGAAGCAAGCGCAGCAAGAATCAAATATGGTGGAACACCTTTTACAACCTTTAGATATGGCAGATTGAAAATGGCACTTGCTGTAAAAATGTTACATCCAAAAGGAGGGGTTGCAGAACCAATGGCGCACTGAACAGAAATAATTAATCCCAGATGAATCGGGTCAATTCCTGCAGCCATTGCAATTGGGTAAAAAATTGGTGTTAAAATCATAATAACTACAAGCTGATCAGCAAACATACAGCCAATAAAGAAAAATACCGTTACCCAAATTAAAACCTGAAGCTGGGTAGGTGCATCCCCCAAAAGAGCAGCCGTTAGCAACTGAGGGATTTGTGCGTAAGAGATGACCCAAGAGAATGCCTGGCCGCAAGCTACCAAGATGAAAATTGTAGCTGTCAGCATGCCTGTGGATTTTGCAATCAAAGGAATATCCTTGATGCGGATAGATTTATATACAAAAACCTCAACTATCACTGCGTATAATACAGAAATTGCAGCAGATTCTGTGGGGCTGAAAATTCCTGAATAAATACCGCCTAAAATAATTGCCGGAAAGCCTAAGGAGATAAGCGCACGTCTTAAGGCAACACCTCTTTCTCCCCAGGAACATTTCTTTTCCTTTGGCGTTTTTTTAATTTTTGCTCGAACCACTGCATATCCCGCAAATAAAAGGAACAAAACCAGACCAGGACCGATTCCTGCCATGAATAATTCTGCAACAGATGTACCCGTTACAACGCAGTACATAATCATGATAACGCTTGGTGGAATTAAAAGTGCAATATTTGCCGCATTGATAATCAAGCCAACGGCATCTTCTTCCTCATAGCCTTTTTCTACCATGGTTGCCTTCATTGGTTTCCCAACAGCTACTACCGTTGCCTGCGTGGAGCCTGAAATCGCTCCAAATAAAGTACAAGTTGCCGCAGTTGAAACACCCAAGCCACCACTGATATGTCCTACAAGAGAGCCAACAAAATCCAACAAGCGACGGGAAATTTGACCAGCACACATAATATCAGCTGAAAAAATAAACATAGGTACAGCCAACAGCACCGATGATGAAATACCGGAAATTAACTGCTGTGCTAAAATAATCGGGTTCACCAGCGGGAAATATACCAACAAAACCGCAGCTGCCGCTACAATTAGGGACATAAACATTGGGAAACCTGCCACTAATAATCCAAACATACAAACTAAAAGCAATGGGATCATGGAGCATCTACCTCCTTATTATTTTCCTTGTTTTCTGTCTCACTATTTGCATCCAACTCTTTATTTACAAATTCCTTATATTCCACTTCATAAATCATTTCCATACCTTCGCCACATTTCACATGAGAACCCATATAAATGTCACGCGTCGTAATATTTTTAATAAAACAAATCAAATACTGTACCGCTACCAAAAACATTCCTATTGCAACAATGGCAACTAAAATCCACATGGGCAACTCCATTGCCGTACTGATGCGGCTTACCTTGGCATTATCCAAAGCGTATCGAATAAAAACGTATGTAAGCCAAGACGTTACAACCGTTGTAAAACCAGAAATAATAATTACCATTACCTTTTTTACTGCTCTGGGAGCATTATCCACAATCGCATTCATGTTAATATGCTTATAAAATCTCGATGCCGTACTGATTCCTAAGAAAGTAACAATTACCATCAAAAAGCCGCCTAATTCTTCGGCAAAGCTCAAACTATTATTCAATACGCTTCTGCAAAACACATTGATAACCAACAAAACCGCCATAATAATAATGATATATCCTAACAAAAACTCTTCAATTTTTAAAATAAATTTATTGATTTTCTCAATCATTTTTTTCCACCTCTCTCATTTGTTGGACCGAGGATTTACGCTTGCCATAGTATCCTTTCCTTTTCTCTCTCCGAAAGAATACTTTCCATTTTCCACAATAGGCACCGATCTTACGATCAGTGCCTATTGTCATAGCAATCAAATTTAGTCGTTAACAAAAAGCTTTCTGGGGAAATGAGCAAATGTCTCATGTCCTGTTTCTGTCACAACAAGAGCTTCACTAATAGACACACCATAATCATCTAAATACATGCCAGGAATGCAATGGAATGTCATACCAGGCACAAGTACTGTTTTATCTCCGGGTCTTAAGCTTGCAGTATGTTCGCCCCAATCAGGAGGGAAATTCAAGCCCATGGAATAGCCAATTCTAGACTCTTTTTCCATCCCATGCTTTGCCAGCACATTCCTCCATGCGGCTTCAACCTGCTCACATGTATTCCCCGGTTTCACCTGCTCAAGCGCAGCATTTAAGCCTTCAATGGCAATTTCAGCTGTTTCCATCACTTGATTAGAAGGTTTCCCAATGCACACGGTTCTTGCCATGGGAGAATGGTATCTCATATGGCAGCCTGCCAGTTCTACAGCAACCACAGTATTATTCGGATATTTTTTGTCTGTCCATGTTAAATGAGGTGCCCCTGCTGTCTCTCCCTGAGGCATCAAAGGTACAATGGATGCATAGTCGCCACCAAACTCTTGGGTGCCACGCAACTGTGCTTCATAAATTTTTGCTACAACATCGCATTGGCGAGCGCCTGCACGAAGATTGTCAATGGCAGCTTGCATAGCCAATTCGGCAATTTTGCCTGCTCTGCGCTGCAAAGCAATTTCTGCAGGAGATTTGATGATTCTTACCCAATTTACCAACAAATCGCCATCTGCAAAAGTTGCATCGGGCAAACCAGCGATCAGCCTTTCAAAGGCTCTTGCAGTAAAATAGTAATTATCCATCTCTACCGCAATCGTCTTATGATCCAGCCCCAGTTCTTTGACAACAGAAGCTACATAATCCATGGGGTGTTTCACTAAGCTTTGAACGTGATCATCGCTATATGCTCTTACATGTGCATCATCCAACCATGTTGTTTTCACAACGCCGCAAAATGCATCCATATAGCGACCAATAAAGTAAGGCATTTCTTCCTCAATATTAATCAAAACCATCTGATGTACATAGAAAGACCAAGCATTATGTCCTGTTACATAGCACATATTGGCAGGATCTGTAATCAGTAATACATCAATCCCCTTTTCCGCCATGCTCTTCTTTACATTCGCAAGTCTCTCAAGATACTCCCTTTTTTCAAAAGGCATTAACATTAAAATCACTCCTTTATTGTCCGAATATCACTAAATTATTTTAAATACTCTAATGCAGTCAATACATGAATTTTAACACCCGTCAACAATGTGTCTTCATCAATATTAAAGTCACATCTATGATGAGGAATATTGCTTCCAACTGCCGGATTTCCTGTCCCCACAAATACAAGGGCACCGGGTATGTTGTTATGATTGATGTATTCTGAAAAATCTTCCCCACCCATGCAGCAATATGGAACAACCATGTTTCCATCTACAATTTGATTTAACACACGTTCTTTCAGAAATGCCACACTATTTTCTTCGTT
>JAQUSU010000104.1 GCA_028710085.1 Anaerotignum sp. | reverse complement strand
AGTGGAATGAAACATCAATCCATGACAGCATGATGGCATTGGTGGGTGAATTGGGCATCAAGAATGGTCAATTATTGTGGCCCATTAGAACGGCCCTCTCCGGTGAGCCAACTTCCCCCGGCGGTGCCTTTGAATTGGCCGATATTTTGGGGAAGGAAGAGACCCTTCGCCGTATGCAAAAAGGCATTGCACTTTTGACAAAATAAAAATTTGATTTGAGAAGTTCGATTATAAGCCCATATCCAAAGGGAGTCCTTTGGATATGGGCTTTTTGTTTGGAATTTCAGAAGAAAGACAAAGTAAACGTCAAAACCTTGAGGACTTTGCCATTGCATCCCACCTAAAACCGCATATCTATGCGGTTTAATATAAAAGTTTTTGGTCTTGCTTTTTTCAAAAAGCAAGCAGGTTTGGGCGGCGCCCAAGGTCTTTCCCTTTTCTTTTCGGTCTGCCCTATCTTGGGCAGTGAGAGGGTATTAAGAATCTGTACGCCTTTTCTTAAAGGAATTGACGGTTTTTGTCCATTGTTTCTTCAAAAAGATTTGTTATAGTATGTTTATCAAGTTGAAAACAAGTCTTCCAGACTTTTCAAATATATTTATATAGATATTCCTCCCCTCAAGAAAAGCAGGTTACAATGATAACGGTTATGGCGCTGTCATTGTAACCTGCTTTTTGCTGTAGTAAAAAGCTTAGGGATTTTGGCAAATCTGAAAAATATAAAACTTTAGGTAATAGGATTCGTCCGCTGCCCAAAGGATAGGATGATCGGGCGATTGGGTGCGACATTCCACCTGTCGTAGGCGCTTATGCACATTTTTTGCCGCCTGCCCTATGGTTTGTGTGAATAAGTCATAGTTCATAAAATGGGAGCAGGAGCAGGTTGCCAAAAATCCGCCGTCCTTTATGAGCTTCATCGCCCGCAGATTTATTTCACGGTAGCCTCTGACTGCATTTTTAATGGAGCTTCTGGATTTCGCAAAGGCTGGAGGGTCAAGAATAATTACATCAAACTTCCGTCCTTCCGCCTCAAAACGGGGGAGTAATTCAAAAACATCCTCACATTGGAAATGCACCACGTTTTCAAGGCCGTTCAGCTTTGCGTTTTCTGTTGCTTGCTCCACGGCAAGCTGAGAGGCATCAATGCCCAATACGCTTTTTGCCCCAGCAATGCCTGCGTTTAAGGCAAAGGAGCCTGTATGGGTAAAGCAATCCAAAACATCTGCATCCTTACAAAGCTTTTGCATGGCGGCGCGGTTATATTTTTGGTCAAGGAAAAAGCCTGTTTTTTGCCCATCCTCCACATCAACAATATACTTCACGCCGTTTTCTACAATTTCCACCTTTGTGTCGAAGGGTTCGCTTAAAAAGCCCTTCACACGCGCCATGCCTTCTTGCTCACGCACCTTTGCATCGCTTCTTTCATAAATGCCCCGAATCATTACGCCGTCTTTTTCCAGTGTTTCAAGCAAAAGGCGGAGAATGGTGTCCTTCATTTTATCAATGCCCAAGGCCAAAGACTGCACCACCAGGACATCTGAAAATTTGTCCACAATCAGGCCAGGTAAAAAGTCAGCCTCGCCAAAAATAAGGCGGCAAGAGGAGGTGTCTACGGTTTTTTTGCGGTATGCCCAAGCGGCTTCAACGCGAAGGCGCAAAAAATCCTCGTCAATCACTGTATTTTTATCCCGTGTCATGATGCGGACGGTGATTTTTGAGTGATTGTTATAAAAGCCTGTGCCCAAGGGGTAGCCGTCAAAATCCTGCACACAAACCAGCCCGCCATTGACAATATCCTCGGTGACATTGGCGATTTCGTTATCGTAAATCCAAAGTCCGCCTGCTTTTAGCATACGGCCATCGCCTTTTTTCAAGGTGACAATTGGTAATTTCATGGGAGAAGCCTCCTTTATTATATAGAGTGAAAAAAAGAGTGTTTCCAAACACTCATGCTTTGCCGATCATCCCGAGGATATAAAGGCAACACCCCACAATTCGCGGCTGACGCCTTATACGCCCATCTACTTGCATCTTTTCCGTCAGTCTGCACAAAAATGCTCGTAAATACCTCCAGTATTCACTGCGCCTTTTGTTTTGTCTGACGAAAAATCTGACTGCGTATCTGGACGTACAGAATTATGCGGCATTACCTAAAGATTTTTCATACCCTCGGCTGTAGTTATCATGATTACTGTTCCATTTTTACGGCAGTTTCCAACGCAATTTCCATCATCTGCGTAAAGGTTGTCTGGCGTTCCGCAGCTGTGGTTTCCTCGCCGGTCAGGGGCTTATCGGAAATGGTGAGTAAGGCCAAGGCACGCTTTCCTAATCTGGCTGCGTTCATGTATAGGGCAGCGGCTTCCATTTCTACGCAAAGAATGCCCATTTTTGTCCAGTTTTTCATGGTGTCAGGGCGGTCGTCATAGAAGGTATCGGAGGATAAAACATTACCCACCTTTAAATCCTGCCCCAATTCCTTGGCGGAGGTAACGGCAGCGCTGAGCAAATCGTAATCAGCCAAATTGCAAAGAGTACCGGGGATTTCATACTGTGCACCAAAATTTGAAGTGGTGCTTGCCCCCATACCTGCTACAATGTCACGCAGCTGAAGCTTATCATTGAAAGCACCTGCGGAGCCGATACGGATAATATTTTCCACGTCGTAAAAAGCAAACAGCTCATAGCTGTAAATTCCCATGGAGGGCATACCCATGCCGCTGGCCATAACGGATACTTTTGTGCCCTTATAGGTTCCTGTATAGCCTTGAATTCCTCTGATGTTGTTGACTAAAACAGCATCCTGCAAAAAAGTTTCGGCAATAAATTTTGCACGCAAGGGATCACCGGGCATCAAAACGGTTTTTGCAAACTCCCCTTTTTCTGCGGAAATATGTGGTGTTGCCATAAGAAATTACCTCCTTTGTATTTTGTATCATTCAATTTTGTATTTTTTCCTATTTCTACACCATACTATACCATTTTTTTGATTTCAATGGAAGAGTCCACGAGAAAAAGACATTTTGCATCAAAAATATGGTAAAAAATCGTTTTTCCCTTGAAAAGGCTTGACTTTTACTTATGGGGTATGGTATGTATGAATAATAGCCGATTTTTATCGGTGCTAAGTAAATATTAGATAGAGGTGCGGTGTCCAGGAGTAGACCTTCAAGTAACGTCAAGGTGACGGAAGGGGAAAGGGAACATCGCCGAAGTTCGGTTGCTCTGCCTTGGGGGTGCTGGGCTGGCACGTTATAAAACATGTAATGTGTTGTCACTTTAGTGGAGCGCTATCAGGAATTTGAAACTTCCAAATATTATTGGACATTCTTGAAGCCATGCGTTGCATGGCTTTGTTTTTTGTTTTTTTTGCCTGCTTGATAGAAACAAAAAAAGATTGCAGCGCCTGCAAATGGTATCATTGTAATTTTACTGCTTGCATGCCAAGATAGTGTGAGGCACAGTTTCTGCTTGGGGTTTCCAAAGTGAACGCAATGACGGAATGATACTTTATGATTATGGAAAGGGGAAGGGTTATGAGAAGCATAAAGAAAAACACCATGATCAACAAGATCGCTATTTTTTCACTTTTGATTATGGCATTGACAGTGACTGTTTTTGCTGGCGAAGCGGAAGCGGGAGAGGTAAGTAATATGTATGCAACCATTTGGTCTTTGGTGCCACCACTTGTTGCGATTATTTTGGCACTGATTACAAAGGAGGTTTATTCCTCATTGTTTGTAGGTATTGTTGTTGGCGCACTGTTTTACAGCAATTTCAACATAAAACAGGCGTATTTGACAATGTTTACAAGCGAAACAGATGGCGGTTTGTTAGCGAAGCTTTCTGACGGCTGGAATGTAGGTATTTTAATTTTCTTGGTTGTATTGGGCATTATTGTATCCTTAATGAATAAAGCAGGCGGTTCTGCGGCCTATGGTGCGTGGGCGAGAGAAAGAATCAAAACAAGAAAGGGCGCTTTATTATCCACCTTTATGCTGGGTGTTTTGATTTTTGTTGACGACTATTTTAACTGCTTAACTGTAGGTAGCGTTATGCGCCCAGTAACAGATACCCATAATGTTTCTCGTGCAAAGCTGGCATATATTATTGATGCAACAGCAGCACCTGTTTGTATTATTGCACCTATTTCCTCCTGGGCAGCGGCGGTTGCAGGTGTTGTGGATGGTGTAAATGGCTTGGATTTATTTATCCGTGCCATTCCCTATAATTTTTATGCATTATTGACGATTGTTACCATGATAACCTTGACTGTGCTGAATTTTGACTTTGGTCCTATGCGTCAGCATGAAAAGAATGCACAGGAGGAGAATGATCTTTATACAACAGAATCCAGACCTTTTGCAGCGGAAGCGGCGGTGGAGGTAACAGGCAAGGGCAAGGTGATTGACTTGGTTTTACCTGTAGTTGTTTTAATTGCCTGCTGTGTGATTGGTATGATTTATACAGGCGGATTTTTTGACGGCGCAACCTTTATTGATGCATTTGCAGGCTGTGATGCTTCCGTAGGCTTATTATTGGGCTCTATTGCGGCATTGTTAATTATGTTTGTGCTATACATTCCCCGTGGAGTATTAACCTTTAACGAATTTATGACCTGTTTGCCTGAAGGCTTTAAGGCTATGGTGCCTGCAATTTTGATTTTGACCTTTGCGTGGACCTTAAGCGGTATTACAGGTTTATTGGGTGCGAAAGAATTTGTTGCGGGCGTTTTGGCAACAAACGCGGCGGTACTTCACATTTTCTTACCTGTTATTGTATTTTTAATTGCTGTTTTCTTGGCTTTTGCAACAGGTACCTCTTGGGGAACCTTCGGCATCCTTTTGCCTATAGTCGTTCCTATTTTGGACCCTACCAGCGAATTGCTGATTATTGCCGTTGCAGCAACCTTAGCGGGTGCAGTTTGTGGCGATCATTGCTCCCCTATTTCCGATACGACCATTATGGCATCAACGGGAGCACAGTGCGATCATATTAACCATGTTTCCACACAGTTGCCCTATGCCTTTACGGTAGCGGTTGTTTCAGCGGTAAACTATATTTTGGCTGCCTTGATTCAAAATTGGATGATTAACCTGCCCATCGCCATTGTGTCTATGGTAGGTACAATCTTGATTATTAAGAGCATATATGATGCGAAAGAAAAGAGAGCATAGCCCTCACTGCCCAAGATAGGGCAGACAGCGAAGCTGGCTTTTGCGAAGCAAAAGTGATGACCCCTCACTGCCCAAGATAGGGCAGACAGCGAAGCCTTTGATTCATCTAAACCCACATAGTATGCGGGTATGTAAAAGTTTTTGGTCTTGCTTTTTTCAAAAAGCAAGTAGGTTTGGGCAACGCCCAAGGTTTGTATTCAAGCTGTAGGGTGCCGAAAAAGTCGGCACCCTTTTTTAAAAGTTTTGAAATAAAAAAGGACAGGAGTAATTTTCTGTCCTTTTTCTTAGTTTTTACTTGGTTTGCTCAAGGATATGCTTTGCAACCTTAACATCTTCTCGCTTAATATGGTTAATCAGCCAGTTTCCTACCTGCATGTTAACCTCACCCACTAGCTGGATTGTGGGGCCTTGTGCCTTCAAACGAGCAGCAATGCCATCCACTACTTTAATAAAACCCTCATGATATTTTTTGTGATTGGGGTAGTCGGGATAATGATATTTTTGCTGCAATACCTGTTCATGCGCAAAATGTGTTTTTGTATACTGGGCCAAAAAGTCCACGGTATTAGTAACCTCGGCGCGTCCTTTTCCGGAGGAACAAGCGGTCAAAAGGTTATTGATTGCTTGAATTAATTCTTTATGTTCGGTATCAATTTGTAAGTTTCCTGTTTCTAATTCCTTTGTCCATGTAAAAGCCATAATAAACCTCCTTGTAGTTGTTTCAATTTTTGCGGTGGTAAAAATAATGAAGATTTCTTTTGGTAATTATATCACAAAACAAATTAAAAGAAAAGACATTATTAAAAAATAATAATTATCACTTAATATCTTGGCTCTTTAAAGCTGGAAAAGGAGCTTTTGTCTGATGCTTGCGAAAAAACCATCATTACGGTATGATAAAAATAAAGAATGACGAAATTCTTCCCCTTATTATTGAGTTGGGTTTTTTCTAACGTCAAGGGAATGTGCCATTATAAAAAATATAAAAAGGCTTTGCAAAAATGTATATTTTTGCGCTAAAGTTTAGGTCAAGCCTTTTTAAA
>JAQUSU010000103.1 GCA_028710085.1 Anaerotignum sp. | reverse complement strand
TATGGAGTTAGGAATTTTAAACGTTTTAGAACCAGAATTTTACATTCACAGTCTAATTATAACTAACATTGGATTTTAAAGGGTGAGATTGAAAAATCAATCCCACCCCAACTATTGACATAGAGCCGATATTTTATCATGGCTTTTCATTTTGTTAAACTGAGTTTGCATTAAATGGCGGCAATCTTTTCGTCCAAATCCTTTTCCACCGCTGCAACTTTTTCTTTTGCTTCCCCTAAGCTTTCCCCTTTTACCCCTATGTAAAATTTCAGCTTGGGCTCTGTCCCCGAAGGACGCACACAAAGCCAAGTACCATCCTCTAGGGTGTAATAAAGCACATCGGAAAGGGGCAAGGTGCTCTTTTGGGTTTCTCCTGTTTGCAGGTTCCGAAAAGCTTGGGTTTTATAATCCTTAGCCCAAACCACAGCTTTTCCCGCAAAGACTTTCGGTGTTGTTTCCCGCAGGGCTGCCATAATCTTTTGGATACGCTCGACACCATCCAACCCCTTTAGGGTAATGGCCTTCACGCCGTCCAAATAATAGCCGTATTTTTCATATAGCTTTTGCAATGCCTGATAAAGGGTCATGCCGTTTTTCTTGTAATAGGCGGCCATTTCACAAAGGAGCATAGTTGCTACCACTGCATCCTTATCTCTGGCATAGGTTCCTGCCAAATAGCCATAGCTTTCTTCAAAGCCAAAAATATACGCATAGGCGCCTGTTTCTTCAAACTCCTTGATTTTCTCGCCAATGAATTTAAAGCCCGTTAGAACCTCCATTTTTTCCACGCCAAAGCTCTCGCAAATGGGCTGAATCATTTCTGTGCTTACAATGGTTTTTACCACCGCGCCGTTTTTGGGCAGCAATCCCCTTTGTGCCTTTTGGCTCAAAATATACTCCGTCAAAAGCACCCCAACCATATTTCCACTTAAAACAACAAATTCGCCCTTTTCATTCTTCACCATTGCGCCCACCCGGTCACAATCAGGGTCTGTTCCCACGATAATATCCCCGTTTTTCTCCTCAGAGAGCTTCTTGGCAAGGGTAAATACATTGGGGTCCTCAGGATTTGGATAGCCAACGGTTGTAAAATCCCCATCCGGCTCCGCCTGCTCAGCAACCACAAATACATTTTGATAGCCTGCTTTTTTCAAAACACGGCGTACCGGCAAATTCCCCGAGCCATGAATGGGCGTATAAACAACGGTAAGCTGCTCCTCCAACTCGTCCACAATTTCGGGGCAAATGCGCTGGGCTAAAACCTGCGTGTCATAAAGCTCGTCAACTTCTTCGCTAATCATATGATAAAGGCCTTTTTCCTCTGCCTCGTTAAGCTCCATTCGTAAAATCTCACCATACTGGGTTACTGCATTTACCTCGTCGATAATTCCCGTGTCTCTGGGCGCCACCACCTGGGCACCATCCGCCCAGTACACCTTATATCCGTTATATTCTGGGGGATTATGGCTTGCGGTAACAACAATCCCCGCCGTACAGCCAAAATGTCTCACGGCAAAGGAAAGCATTGGCGTAGGCCGCAAGGAAGGATATACATAAGCGGGAATTCCGTTTGCCGCCAAAACTAAGCCTGCAATCTGTGCAAATTCAGGGGACATATGCCTGGAATCATAGGCAATGGCAACACCCTTTGCTTCCGTGCCCTCTTTTTTAATATAATTTGCTAAGCCTTGGGTTGCTTTTCCAACAGTATAGGTGTTCAATCGGTTGCTCCCCGCACCGATAATTCCACGCAAACCACCTGTTCCAAACTCCAGCTCCTTATAAAAACGCTCCTTGATTTCTTTTTCGTCCTCGGCAATCAAGCGTAGCTCCGCCTTTGTTCTCTCATCAATGGAAGGATCCGATAACCATTGATAGTATCTGCTCATATGATCCATACTCCCGCCTCCTCTTATTCTCTTTCCAATTCCACATCTACCCGGGTGGAACTGCTGTTGACTGTAATGGTTGTAGAAAATGGCTGATACCCACTCTTTTCCACGGCAAGGCTATAGCTTGCGTAAGGCAGATTAAGTTCAGTGGGTGCAGTGCCCATCTCCTTTCCGTCAATATAAAGCTGCGCATCTTCCACATTTGCAGCAATATAAACTGTGCCAAATTGTATATCTTTTTGCAAGTTTGCATCCACACTCAGCGTATCCGCATTCAAAACGATATGCTGACTCCATTCTAGATAACCCGTTTTCAAAATCACTACGTCATATTCACCCAAGGGCAGCACGGAAGGCACCGAGCTATCCACTAAGGTACCGTTGATATAAAGCTTATAATCCGTCACATTGGTATTGATCATTAAAACGCCCATCTTTTCTTGTGCCTTGGATAAATCATATTCATATTCTTCACCAGTTTCAACAAAAATGCTGTCCGTTCTTTTTTCGATATTATCGCCCAAAACTGTAACCGTATGTGTTCCTTCTTTGACTGGAATACGGTCCAAGCCAGCCAAGGGAACCGATTCCTCATCATCCAGCTGAAATATGCCATTTATGATATTATCTTTATTTTCAACAGAGATATATCCATGGTACTCCGCCACATTAACAGACCAAACAATATTCTCATAGCTTTTTAAAATCAAAACGTCACACGCTTCCAGGTCTTTTGGAGGAATCTCCTCTTGATTATACATAAAAACAGCCTTTTCTCCGTAACTATACTTCTTGCCTTCGCCAAGGAGCTGTTTTGAAACAGTATCTGCCGTAAGCCCTGTTTCTTCAATAATTTCTATTCCTCCGCCAAGGTTTAGGCTTAATACACTCTTTCCATCTTCATCCAGCCCCACCAAAATAAGATCCCCTATGTTGAGCTGGGCGGCGGTTGTCACCTGACCTTGGGCATTGGTAAATTCCGTTGTCTCTGTAACGGCAATGCTTTTATTCACATCCCCATTAATGTCATACACAATCAATTCACCATTGGCCAGCGCCCCCTGTATTAACACAGGCGTTTGCTCCAAGGCTAAATTTTTTCGATCACCGGAGAAAAACATCCCCCGAACAAGGGCAAAACAAGCAATTGCAACCACAACCGCAGCCGCAACCACAATGGTTACTGTTTTTTTATTGAAAAAAGGCTCGTCCGCATCCTTTAAGGACGAATCCTTGGTTGCGCCTGATGGTAGCACAGGCTCATCCAAGCTTGACGGCTGTTCAAATTTTTCCGATTCAAATGCATCCAAAAATGCATCCTTATCCCCCAAATCATCCACAGGCGGCTCTTGCTCCAGCTTTTTCATTTCCTTGTTTATATCATCTAATCGAATCGTTTCATCAAGATCACGATTGTCTTTTTCAAAGTGATAGTCCTTCATAGGTTTCTCCTCCTTCGGGGAATTTTCAGACGTACCTAAGGAAGCGATGATTCCATCGTAGGCGCACACATGGTCTTGGGGTTTTTTAGTCGGCAAGGTAAAAAAATGCAGCAACAGCAGCGCTATTGCCAGGTTTTTTGTCGCCGACAAGCAAAAAATTTACCAACCAGTTAGATGTGCACAGAATGAACCAGCGTTTCCCTAAATACATTTTATACGCTTCCCCTGTAAGTTGCAAGAAGAATTGACAAAGCCTATTCTCAAAATTCCACGAAAAACGTGAAAAAATGAAAAGCCCCTTTTCCATTCTATTTTCTTTCATTGAAAAAGGGCTTTTTGATTTCATGGTCATGGCTGAACTTCCTGAATAAATTGACATAGGTCTTTTGCCTTTCCCTCTTCTTCCGCTGCCAGCGCCAAGCGCTCTTGCATGGCGGGGGATACGCAGGCTCTTCTTTTGTTGTAATACTCATTGGTCAGCCGCAGGAATTTTTCAGGATAGATTGCCAGCGCCTGCAATAATATTTTTTCATTCTCCTCCAACGGGTTATTTTTCTGATATTCCTCAAGCATTTGAAAAACCCCAGCTTTCCCGCCGGCGGTTTTTTTCATATAGCGTTTGAGATATGCCGCCAAATCCAATAATGGGGTATCGCTGCTACAGCCCTCAAAGCCGCCTACAAACAGCCTTCCCCCATCTCCTACTCTCAGGTTTTCCCCTTTATAGCTGTGATGGCAAAACGTCCCCTCTTTTTTAAACCGTTCAATCAATTTAGGATACTCCGCCTGCTGCAAAAGGGTTTCCGCCTGCATCGTCTGTTCCATATATGTATCATAATGCTCCAGCACCAATAAATCTATGGCATCGTACCCGCCCTGCCTTTGAATGCGACGCTTAATTTTGGCAAGCTCTATTCTTCTTTTCGTAAATTGTGCCGGCAAACGCTCTGTATCCCACTGGGCAAAACTACTTTCCAAGCCCTTGGCACAAAAATGCATTCTGCCCAAGGTTTGTGCGCCCCTGACAAACGCCTCCTCTCCATCCTCCTCCATCGACGCGTTAGGCAAAAGCTCCTCTAAAACGTATATGGTTCCATCCTTAACGAAGCAAGGCTGCCCATCCATTGTATTATAAAACCTGCTCAGCACAGTAAATCCATTTCGATAAAGGCATTCCTTTACATCATGGGCATATCGAATACTGTTCATTCTGTCCCTTGCCTTTTTCAATTCTCTGAGCCCTTTGTCCGTCTTACAGACAAGGCCTGTTCGGGTGCGTGCTCCGCTGTAAAAATGCAGACCATAGCCCTCCCACAATATCTTCTCGTATATGTCCTCCATATCCATTCCCCCTGCCGATTACGGACAAAACATTTCTGTACCATTCTATGGTGAAACTGATAAAAATATCCGTAAAAAAAGAAAAACTTCCAATTGAAGGAAGCAAAAAACACAAAAGAAAAGCAGAACAACCTAGAATTACTCTAAGTCACTCTGCTTCATAAATGCGCCCTCAGAGACTCGAACTCTGGACCCACTGATTAAGAGTCAGTTGCTCTACCAACTGAGCTAAGGGCGCGTATTTATTGACTGCAAAAAATATACTATCACTCATTTGACATTTTGTCAACTGCTTTTCTATTATTTTTTTTAATTTTTCTTCTTTTTATTCATTTCAATGCAATTTTTTCAAATAAAACCCTTTTGTCAGCATTTTTGGAAAAAACTGCGGCAGCTTTTCTGTGCAATTTACAAATTTATGCTATAATATTTTATCATATGTTATAAAATGAATCAAACTCTTTTCAAAGGAGAATGTCTATGCTTTCCAATACACTACCCGAAGATGTTCAATATATTTTAAAAACCTTAAACCAAGAAGGCCATGAGGCCTATATTGTAGGTGGCTGTGTCAGGGATACTATTTTGCACACCCCACCAAAAGACTGGGATATTACCACGTCCGCCCAGCCGGAACAAACAAAAAAGCTGTTCCCCCGTACCTTTGACACAGGCATTCAGCATGGAACCGTAACGGTAGTTTTAAACCATACCAATTACGAGGTGACGACCTATCGTATTGAAGGGGCCTACGAGGATTGCCGCCGCCCAAGCAGTGTTGCCTTTACAAAAAGCCTTGACGAAGATTTGCTGCGCCGCGACTTCACCATGAATGCCATTGCCTATCATCCCGAAGAAGGCTATCAGGACCCGTTCCACGGCATGGAGGATATTCAGCAAAAAACCATTCGTGGCGTAGGGACGCCTGCCCTACGGTTTCAAGAGGATGCCTTGCGGATGCTACGCTGTGTACGCTTTGCGGCGCAATTGGGCTTTGCTGTGGAAAATGAAACCTACACGGCCCTTTGCGAGAACAAAGAGTTAATACAGAAAATCAGTGTAGAGCGGATTCATGACGAAATGGAGAAGCTATGGCTTTGCGAGCATTATGAAAAAATGCCCCTACTTTGGGAAAGTGGCCTATTAACGCAAATTGACCCACTCCTTGCCTCCAGAATCACAGCGCGGGAAAGGACTTTCCTGGCGCAGCTACGCAAAGCGCCAAAGGATGCCCTATTACGTTGGGCCATTGTTTTGCAGGATTATTCTGCTTCTGAAGCAAGGGCTTTTTTGAGAAAACTTAAATTTGACAATGACGGGCTAAAACGGATTTGTCTTTTAGTCGAGCATCTAAAGCAAGAGCTGCCCACCGACGGGTATCCCTTACGGGCGTTAGCGGGAGAGCTTGGCATTGAAGCTTTACAGCAGCTACTGGTACTACAGGAGCTATTACAGCCCGTCTCATCTTTTGCAAAAACTGCTGAATGTCTAGCCAAAATCCTTGCCGACGGGGATTGCCTTACCTTAAAGCAACTGGCTGTGGACGGGCAAATGCTAATGGGGGTTGGTGTGCCCAAAGGGAAGGAATTAGGGGTGACTTTGGCTATGCTTTTGGATTT
>JAQUSU010000021.1:30537-31669 GCA_028710085.1 Anaerotignum sp. | reverse complement strand
TAAACGCCAGCCCAAAGGTAAGCCATGCGCCGCTGCTGGTTTCGGTCATATGGGCAATGGTCAAATTAATCAGCGTAACCACATCTGCCGGCAGTAATATAGAAGCATCTCCCTCTACAGAAATCATTGGCAAGTTCAAAAACCCTAAAAGGGAGCTGATAAAAATTAAAAACGGAAAAATGGCAAAGATAAAATAATAGGTCAAGGAGGCCGCAGTTTTGCCTATTTCATTGGTAAAATACCCATCAAGGGTATTGAAAATCACTCGTTTCCAAGGGCGATTTGCCTTGGCTTCAAAGCTCTTTCCCAGCATAACCGTCAACCCTTCTTTTTATGCTGAAAGTAGTATGCCGCTTTCAACAGGGTTTTTTCACACAAAAATTTTTGGCTAAGGAGTGCCAGCTTCATGGCAACGCCGGGGATCATGACCACTTTATTTGCAAACATCCCCTCCACGGCATACTTTGCCACATCAAAGGAGCGCAACCCGGGAAGCGTGAACTTCACCCCTGCTCTGTCATTAAAGCCCGTATCCACAGGCCCGGGGCAAAGGGCTGAAATATGCACATTGCTTCCGTCCTTGCGCAATTCCTCATAAATGGCTTCCGTAAGCCTTAAAACATAGTTTTTTGTGGCATAATAGGTTGCCATCAAGGGGCCTGCCAAAAAGCCTGCCGAGGAAGCAACATTTAAAATATAGCCACTATCTTTTTTGCGAAATTCCTCCAAAAATAGCTTTGTGAGAATATGCACTGCCCGCACATTCAAATTCAGCATATTCAATTCCCGCTCCAAAGGAACCTCCCAAAATGGCCCGAAAGCGCCAAACCCTGCGTTATTTACTAATATTTCAATGTCCTGCTCCTTCACAGCTTCGTAAAGGGAAAAGCACTCTTCTTCCACAGATAAATCAGCAGAAATAATTTGCACGTTGGTTTTCAAATGCTTCTTCACTTGTGCCAGCTTTTCTGTATTACGGCTTACCAAAATCAAATCATACCCCATGCGGCTTAAAATCAGGGCAATATCCCTTCCGATGCCGCCCGATGCGCCTGTAATCAATGCCTTCATAAACTCACATCCTATTCATTATTTAAACAACAATTTCATAACAAAAACCTTGAGGGCTTTG
>JAQUSU010000021.1:24222-30437 GCA_028710085.1 Anaerotignum sp. | reverse complement strand
GCGGCTTAAAATCAGGGCAATATCCCTTCCGATGCCGCCCGATGCGCCTGTAATCAATGCCTTCATAAACTCACATCCTATTCATTATTTAAACAACAATTTCATAACAAAAACCTTGAGGGCTTTGCCCTCAAGCACCTACAAGGATTTTGGTCATCACTTTTGCTGCGCAAAAGCCAGCTTCGCTGTCTGCCCTATCTTGGGCAGTGAGTAGTCAGCACTTTGCTCCGCAAAGCTGTCCTACGGACAGATGGCACTTCTTTGCCATTGCAACCTTGACCCCTTAGAAACCGCGCTCTTCAGTAATAGCAACACTACCCAGAGGCTTTTTGGCCCCATCCAAGTGGAAAATTCACCCAGAAGTTAGAAATAATTTCCGTTTTCCAAACTTCATTTGGATTATGATTGTATTATACTTACAATTTTGAAAAATATCAATTTTTTACCAGAAAAAGTAGTGCTATCCCATAAAAGCTTTACGAAACACCGCAAAATGTTTTCATTGAAGCACGTTCCTGTTATAAATAAGCTTTTCCAAAACCCACAGGGAGCTATTCCAAAATAAAAACCGCCTGTAGGTTTTCTACGAAAATTTTATTTTCGTGAAGTTTACCCACAGGCGATAGGGAAGCGTTTTTTTAACTCGCTTTTGAAATATTTATGCAGAATGTTTCACATGAAACAAATCTCCAAGCTTTCAAAAGTCCCATCAATTAATCCACTAAATTTACAACCAAATTTGATACATCCGTCTTTTCGGAAAGAATGCCTCTTTCATAAAGCCAATCCGCATTTTGCTGCCATACGCTTACCTCTTGATGCAAGAATGGTGCATCGGAAGTTTCCATCACTGGCAATAAGATTTCCATACTCTTTTGCTCCACTGTTTTAGAAAGCGGGAAGTTTTCTTCGTTTTGGTTATCCAGCAAAATTTGCAGGCTTTCATCAGGGTTTGCCTTCATATCAGCAAAGCTTTTTTGGCAGGCACGCAAAAATTTCTGAATTTTTTCGGGATTATTTTCCACTGCATCCTTGCCGGCCAAAAGCACCAGCTCGTACTGCTGAGGTACGCCAAAATCCGTAGGATAGAAGTAATTGATTTCAAAGCCGTTTTCTTCCAACTGCGGCACCTCATGGTTTACCATGTTGCCGATGGTTGCATCCACCTGCTTTGTGGTCAAGGCAGACAAAAGGTCAAAGCCAACATCAATAAACTGGCAGTCATCCGTGGTTAGACCCACATTTTCTAACATAGACTTGATTTGTGCCTCAGAAAGTGCGGTTCCCGAATAGCCGATTTTCTTACCCTTTAAATCCTCCGCACCGTCAATGCCGCTATCCTTTAGGGCAATGACAACATTTAAGGAGCTTTGTGTCAGCGCACCCACAGAAACAATGGGCACGTCCTCCTCTGTTGCCGTTACAATTGCATCCTGAAGGTAATAAATACCCAAATCTGCTTGGCCAGCGGCAGGCATGGAAATGCCATCATTCACGTTGGAAGGGAAATTGATCACCAAATTTAAGCCTTCCTCCGCAAAATAGCCCTTTTCAATGGCTGTATACAAAAAGCTGTGGATGGCATTGGGATACCAGTCCAAAACAATGGAAAAGTCCTCCAAAGCGGCTTCCTTTTCTGTGGAATCACCTGTATTGCTGTCGGCGCTGTCGTTGCTTTTTGTGCAGCCAGCGGCACCCATTGCCATAATTGCTGTCATTAAAAATGCAAATACTCTTTTTTTCATAATCATAATTCCTTTCTCCATGTAATTGTTTTATTTTCTATGATTGTAATCACCCAAACCGTCAGCATTGCCACAATCGAAAGCAACACCACAGGCGCAAATACCCCTGCGCCGTCCAGCTGGGTCATCATGCGTTTGCTGAAATACCCCAAGCCCTTTTGTGCCCCAAGCCATTCTGCAATGGCCGCCCCGATGACACTCAGGGGGATTGCCATTTTGATGGCGGAGAAAAAATAGGGCAAAGCCGTTGGCAGCTTCAGCTTCAAAAAAATATCCTTTTTGGTGGCGCCATAGGTAAACAATAGCTCCTCCATTTCCCGTTTTGTGGACTTAAACCCATCAAACACCGTAATGGCGATGGGGAAAAACGTCATTAATATGGTTACCAAAACCTTACTCCAAATAGAATAGCCAAACCAAAGGATAAATAATGGTGCAATGGCAGTGGTAGGAATGGTTTGGGAGGCCACAATGACGGGATATAACGCCTTTTCCAGCTTAGGGTTCCAATCCATGGCAATTGCCAATAATAGCCCCAAGCCTACGGAAATCAAAAGCCCAAGCGCCGTTACCCCCATGGTTGCCGGCAGATGCACCGTAAATAAAGGCACCCGAAGCTCCCAAAGGCGTACCAATATGCCCGTAGGCGAGGGCAATATATACGCCGCGTCAATTCCCATGGCGGCACCCTGCCAAAGCAGCAATAGAATCAGCACCAAAAGGGCAGAAGGCAGATTTTTTCTCATAGGCTCACACTCCTTCGAAGCTTTCCAATCAGGCTTTCCTTTAGCTCCACAATTTCCCCTTGCTTTAAAGCCTCGCGGTTTCTGGGGTAGCCCAAGGGCACCTCAATGGACTCCATTTGGGTAAAGGGTCTGGCATCTTGAATGATGTAAATGCGTTTTGCCAAAAAAATAGCTTCCTCCACATCGTGGGTAATGAACAATATGGTTTTGTGGTAATGTGCCCACTGTTCCAACAGCCATTCCTGCATTTCCACCCTTGTGAGATAATCCAAGGCACTAAATGGCTCATCCAATAACAGCATATCCGCCCCCGAAAGGAGGGTTCTAGCAAAGGCAACCCTTTGCTTCATGCCGCCGGATAAATCCTTTGGGTATTTTTTTGCATAATCCGCCAAGCCCACCTGTTTTAAAACCTGCGCCGCACGTTTTTCCTGCTCCGCAGGCGATACCTTTGCAAGCTCCATGGGCAGGCATACATTTTTTTCAACACTGCGCCACGGAAAAAGCAAATCCTTTTGGGGCATAAAGGCACTGTAATTTTTTATGGTTTCAATGGGCTTTTCGTCCACCAAAATTTTCCCGCGATCCGGTCGTTCCAAGCCGTTAATCAAGCGAAAAACGGTGCTTTTTCCGCAGCCGCTGGCCCCGATTATGGCCACAAACTCACAGTCCTCCACCTGAAAAGATAAATCCTCAACCATCCCCAATTCATCTCCCGGATAGCAGAAGGTCACTCCTTCAAACCGCAGCATCACGCCACTCTCCTTTTTAATCCCCCATATCCATATGGTAGGCCATTTCCCAAAAATCTCTTTCGTATAAACTGCATTTTCTCATGATTTCTTTGATATAGGCTTCTTTTTTCAAAAAAATATCGGCACCAATTTCATCCACCGCCTCCATGATATCTTTTACACTTTGGATATATGCCTCGGAGGAATAACCGCTCACCCATTCCCCATAAAGAGGATGCTCCAAAGCCCCGGGGATTGTTTTAAGATGCTCGCCAATCATTTGATAGCTCCATGCGCAGGATAATACCGCCACCAAAACATCCAAAATATCGCCTTTATAAGCAACATCCAGCATATAGGAGGTGTAGGACTGGTTTGCCAAGGCAATTTTTGCACAAGCAATTTCCTCATTGGTAATGCCCAAGCGCTTCATGTAAATCTTATGTACATCCATTTCCCCATCCAAGGTATCATGCACCATAGCGGCAAAGCGGCGCATCAAGGCCTCGTCCTCCGCCTTTAAAATGCCCAAGGCAAACACCTTCGCATACTGCAATAAATAGCAGTAATCCTGCACCATGTAAAAACGGAAGCGATCCTCCCGTAGGGTGCCTTCGCCCAATTCCTTTACAAATGCCTGCCCAAGGTAGCCCTCCCAAATATCCTGTATTTCTTCATACAACCTATCTGTTAATTTCATTTTTTCACCTTTCTTTCAAATTAATTTTTTATCGGCAAGGTTACGGAATCCTTCATTCGCAAAAAAAAACAAGAAGTTATTTTTGTTTATCTGCTTGGGTAAATATTTTAATTGCCCAAGTATTGCAAAAATCATTTCATTTCATTAGAATAAAGGTAATCGTTTCCAGAGAAAACTGTGCAAATAAAAAAGCCTTTCCCCAAAATAGGGAAAGACCTTGCGCCTTCAATTTAAATTGCTTCCCTCCGTTGGTGCTAACCACATCAAGTTCAAAGGGTTGGAAAACAAATTCCTCTCAGCTTCGACGTATCGAAGCACCCCCAGCCTTTATTATTCAGTTGTATAAGGTTCATTATAGTACACAAATCCAGCCTTGTAAATAAAAATTATCTTGTATTTTAAAAAAAGAAACACGTCCGACAAAATAGTCCTTGCATTTTTCAAAAAAGAATTTAAACTGTAGGTTACACACCTTACTAGGAAGTATTCCAGTTTTATGGGAGGTATTGATAAAAATGGATGATAATAAGCTTTTAAAACTGGCTTTGGATGCCGGAGAAATTATGCTTTCCTCGGGCGCCGAAACCCATCGGGTACAAGATACCATGCATCGTATTTTATCCATCAGCCACCCCACGGGTGTTGAGGCACTGGCCATGAGTACATTTTTAATTGTCAGTGTTTCAAGCGAAAAATCAGGCTCTATCTCTCTTACCAGAGGGATTTACAATCGTTCCGTGAACTTTGGAAAAATTTGTGCCGTAAACGAAATTTCCAGAGCCTTTGTTTCAGGGCAAATGCCTTTGGAGAAAGCGTCAGCGCGACTGGAAGAGGTGCGGCAGGTTTCTGTTTATTCTCCGCTTACGCGTATTCTTTGCTCCGGTGTGGCTTGTGCCGGCTTCACCTTGGTTTTAAATGGTGCTTTCATTGATGCTTTGGCTGCATTTATTTTCGGGTTAATGATTGGTGTATTATTAAGATACAGCAGGATATCAAAGCTGCCCTATTTTTTCAGCTGTCTGGTTGGTGGGTTTATTGCAGGGGCAGGCTCTACTATTTTTCAGAAAATGGTGCCGACTGCAGGGGTTAATATGATTATCATCGGCAGTATCATGCCGCTATTGCCGGGTATGACCATGACCAACAGCATTCGGGATATTATGGAGGGGCACCTCATCAGCGGCACCACAAAAATGGTAGAAACCCTATTGATTGCCTTTTCCATTGCCGGCGGTGTAGGCTTTGGCATTACAATTTTTGCAAGCTAAGGAAGCGCTGATTTAATAGAGGGTGCGCAGATGGTCGAGGAATTTTTTCGATTGGCAAGGAAAAAAACACAGCAATAGCAACGCTATTGCGAGGCTTTTTGACGCCGTCCAAGTGGAAAATTTACCGATTAGCTGAGCACATGGAATTAATCAGCGTTTCCCTAAAGGAGGAAAAACGGAATGTATTTTCTTACTATATTATTTGAAGCGTTCATGTCCTTTTGCGCCTGCATGGCTTTTTCCATAGTGTTTGATGCGCCCAAAAAGGAACTGGTTTTCTGCGGGATTTCCGGCGGTATCAGCTGGTTTTTATATGTCGTACTTACGCTGAATTTAAGTCCTACCATGGCAACCTTGATTTCCACTGCGGTTGTTGCTGCATTTGCGCGCTTTGCCTCCTACCACAGGCAAGCGCCCTCTACGCTTTATCATATCCCAGGGATTATGCCTCTAGTGCCGGGCACCGTGGTTTACAACACCATGGCAACCGCCTTAAGCGGCGAGGTTTTGGAGACCTATTCTAATATTTTACTGGGGTTAAAGCTGGCAGGGGCAATCGGTGCAGGCTCCATCCTAATTCTAGCCCTACCCTATTCCTTCTTTGAGATCATTCCAAGACGTGATAAAAAGGCTAAGGTCAAGAGCTAAAGTCAAGGGCAAGACCTTGAGGGCGTTGCCCTCAAACTCCTACAAGGGTTGAACCCTTGACCCATTAATTTAGGGGCAGACGAATGTCTGCCCCTCTTTGTTTTTTTATTGCTGGCACCCTTTATCGTCGGGCGAAGCCAATTAAAGTTTTTGGTCTTGCTTTTTTCAAAAAGCAAGCAGGTTTGGGCGGTGCCCAAGGTCTTTGTCTTACAGCTCTCGTCTGCCTTCTAGGGCGCGGGAAAGGGTTATTTCGTCTACATACTCCAAGTCCCCGCCTACGGGCACACCGTTGGCAATCCGCGTCACCTTAACACCTAGGGGCTTCAAAAGCTTGCTGATGTACATGGCAGTAGCCTCCCCCTCAACATTGGGGT
>JAQUSU010000021.1:20848-24122 GCA_028710085.1 Anaerotignum sp. | reverse complement strand
ATTTCGTCTACATACTCCAAGTCCCCGCCTACGGGCACACCGTTGGCAATCCGCGTCACCTTAACACCTAGGGGCTTCAAAAGCTTGCTGATGTACATGGCAGTAGCCTCCCCCTCAACATTGGGGTTTGTGGCAAGAATAACCTCCTCCACCGTATCATCCATACGGGTGAGTAATTCCTTGATACGAATATCCTGGGGTGTCATCCCGGTCATAGGCGAAATCGCCCCATGTAATACATGATATACCCCGTGGAACTCTTTAGTTCGCTCGTAAGCCGCCATATCCCGCGGGTCCTCCACCACCATAATGGTGCTGTGATCTCGCTTTAAATTTGCACAAATCGGGCAAAGCTCCTCCTCCGTTAGGTTACAGCAAACAGCGCAGTAGCGTACCTTGTCCTTTGCCTCCAAGATTGCTTCGGATAACCCGACAACCTGGTCTCTTGGCATATGAATGATATGAAACGCAAGCCTTTGTGCCGATTTACCGCCAATTCCGGGTAGCGCCGCTAATTCCTCAATCAGTCTTGTAATGGGATTTCCGTAATAATTCATATGATCCCTCTTTTTATTTAGAAGCCCATGCCCATGCCGCCGGACATTTTGCCCATTTCGTTATTATACATTTCCTCCACCTGACGAATTGCCTCGTTTACAGCGGACATAATTAAGTCCTCCAGCATTTCCACATCCTCGGGATCCACTACATCAGGGTTTAATTTCAACTCCTTGATTTCCTTCTTGCCTGTAATAACCACCTTCACTGCGCCGCCGCCACTGGTCATCTCCAGTGTTTTTTCACCTAGCTCCTCCTGCTTTTCCTGCATTTGCTTTTGCATTTTCTGCGCCTGCTTCATTAAATTATTCATATTCATGCCGCCCATACCGGGAAAACCGCCTTTTGCCATCGTTTGATTCCTCCTAAATTATATTCATTCTGTTTTTACTATTTTATAATAAAATACCCACTTTACGCAAGCTTTTTACTCCTCAAAATCCGCCTCTGGGAAATAACTGCCCAGAAGGCTTGCAAATTCCGAATCCTTCGCTGTATCCTCCGCCTTGCCATAGGTAGCATCATACCATCGGTCATATTCCTCCTTGGGGATCGTCCGCAGCTCAAAGGCCTTGCCCGTTGCTTTTTCCACCAAGGCTTCAATTTTCGCTATATTTTTTTGCAGCATATCCGCCAATGCTTCATAGGCACACACCAAATAAACGCAATCATCCTCTTTAAAAGCAAGCTCAGCCTGCTTTAACTGGCTTTTTAAAATGGCATCCTCAACCTCATTGCGCAAAAGTGGCCATTCCTCTTTTAATTTTTTTCTGTCCTCAGGAAGGGCGGGCGGCTTTTTCTTGGGCTTTGGCGCTTCCTTTTTTTCCGCTTTGCCCTCCACCTGCTGCACCTGAACCGCAACCCCTTGGGCAACCTGCCGTTCCAATCCCGCAATTCTTGCCGCCAAGGCGGTTACATCCGTTTGTGTCCATGGGGAACACAGGCGCAAAAGCTCCACCTCCAATAAAATCCGCTCGTTGGTGCTGTAACGCATGTCACCTTGCAAATAAGAGAAGCGTTCAATGAAAAAAATCGCTTCCTGAGGGGACACAAAAGCGCCGCACGCCTTCAGCCGCTCCAGATTCTCCACCGAAAGCTCCAAAACTGCCGCCGCATCACCAATGGTTGTCACCATCAAAAAATTACGAAGATGGACTAAATATTCGGAAACGAACTGCTTTATGTCTCTGCCGGAGAGCATCATTTCTTCCACCAGCTCCATGACACGACGGCTGTCCTTTTTGCCCAGTGCCTTTGTCATTTCAAACAGCACCGTTTGATCCACGGCACCCATCACATCCAAAACCATTTCCAGCGTCACACTTTCACCGCTGTAAAAGGCAAGGCATTGATCCAAAATGCTTAAGGAATCACGCATGGAGCCATCCCCCAGCTGTGCCACATAGCGCACCGCTTCAAGGGTAATGTCCTGTCCCTCCTCCGCCAAATAGCCCATGAGGGTTTGGGCAATATCCTCCGTGGTAATTCTTCTGAAATCAAACCGCTGACAGCGGGAAAGAATGGTGGCCGGCACCTTTTGGGGGTCGGTGGTTGCCAAAATAAAAATAACATGTGCAGGGGGTTCCTCCAAGGTTTTCAGCAATGCATTAAACGCACTGTTAGAAAGCATATGCACCTCGTCAATAATATAAACCTTAAAATATCCTTCTGTGGGTGGATATTTCACTTCCTCCCTGATTTCCCTGACATTATCCACGCTGTTATTAGACGCCGCATCGATTTCAATCACATTCATGCTTCTGCCTTGCAAAATATCCCTGCAAAGGGCGCATTCGTTGCAAGGCTCCCCTTCCTCTGTGGGGGAAAGGCAGTTAATCGTACGGGCAAATATTTTTGCGGTAGAGGTTTTTCCTGTTCCTCTTGTGCCACAAAACAAATAGGCATGGGAAACCCTACCCGTTTTGATCTGATTCTTCAGAGTTTTTACAATATGCTCTTGGCCAATCACGCCAGCAAAGGTATTGGGTCTGAACTTTCTATATAACGCCGTATAGGACATGGTTTCCCTCCTTATTTTATTCTCCCGTCAGTATACCATATTGCAGAAAAAATGAAAAGAAAAGTTCAAAAGTTCAAGACCTTGGGCGCCGCCCAAACCTGCTTGCTTTTTGTAAAAAGCAAGACCAAAAACTTTTAATGAAAACCGCATAAAATGCGGTTTTCGATGCAATGATTTTCCTAGCAAAAACGTATGTTTTTGCAAATAAAAGTTTCGCTCAAGCCTTTTTAAAGGCTTGCGAGGTTCGGGGCAGAGCCCCGAGGTCTTGGCCTTATCCCTTGACCTTGACCTTGATCTTGCCCTTTTATTGTCTCAAGAAAATAAGGCAGGTACCAGTAAAACTGATCTCTGCCTTATCATATCTTTTTTTTTGAAGCACACCCCAATTTTATCTTTTGGGTTTTTTTTATTTATAAGAATCCGTGCATCTGTTTTTGTTACAACGCCCAACACGTTACCGTGTTCCGCGACTCCTCCTCAGCACCCTTACAACACACAGAAGTAGACCACTTAGTGCTGCTGCCTTCCGACCCTGACACGATTCGTAGGCTCCTGTTGCGTAAGACCAAGGCATCAACGCCGCTTCCCACGGGCAGGCTATCAAGCGCTGTACCGAGAACAGACATCACCCTCACTATAGCGGGTTGTGAGTACAGGGCACCGCTGCCTCCCCGGCTAGCACGGAAATATTACCAA
>JAQUSU010000021.1:14673-20748 GCA_028710085.1 Anaerotignum sp. | reverse complement strand
TCTACGCCGTCGCCATTCCAGTCACAAGGATAAATTGCCTGTCCATATTGAATGTCCTCATTGGAGGAGCGAAGTCCCCGTTTGGTTAAAATATAACGAATGGTTGTCCCTGTGGCATCGCAAATATAAACCTCTTTCACGCCATCCCCGTTTAAATCACCGCAATATAAAGCACCATACAGACTTTCTACCCCCAAATGAGTGCTCCAAAGCTTTAATAATCCCGTTTCCAAATGATGATATACATATAAATCCATGCCATCAGTCAAAAGATATTCCGTTTCCCCGTTTCCATCCAAATCAACAATCTGGCATTGGGTTACTCTGTGGCGCAGGGATTCCCGACGGGTTCTGTGCCAGCCGTCCTCTTCCATTTCATAGGTTTCCATCGCCTGGCCTGCAAACATAAACAGCTTTCCGTTTTCGGAAACCAACGCCGAACAGCCTGCATTCTCCAAAGGAATTTCTGCCACGGGCTGAAAAGCAGAATCATAAAGAACCACCTTTTCGGCTCCCGTGAGCGCCTCCTCTTCCTCGGCATCCCCTTCTGTTTTCTCTGTCAAAAGCACCGCCAGAAGCTCTTGCTCACCATTTTCCACATAAGTTGCACAAAGCGCCTCAAACCCTCTTTGGGGCGTTATAATCCGCATTCTGCTGATGCTGCTTCCATAAAGACGATATAGCTCGACTCTGCCATCTTGTATGGAGGCAACAACGCCCTCGGGATTTTTAGTCACAAACCCATCCACAGGCAAGTTCCCGCTGTGTTCAACATATTGGGTGTTCATCCCCGCCCAGTTTTCATAGGCAGTAAAATTCCCGTTTGCCAAAAAAGGGTTCCGTTCCCGCAGGCTATAGGCCTCGTCATTGTAGCCGCCAATATAATATACCCCCGCAAGCTGACCATTGATAAAAACACAATTCACTTCCCCCGCTTCATCCCCGTTGTAATGGAGCAGCGCCGCGGTTGCCGTTACGCTTTGGCTGCCTGAAGCAACTTTCAGAGAATATCCTGCATCCTTGGAAGCACTGAATATCAAGGCATTGTCCTGATTGTCCTCAGGAACCTCTCTACCATGGAAGGTTAGGCTGTCTTTATCATAGCTCCAATAGAATTCATCCATCACCCCATCAATTTGGTTGATATATGCCTCCTGCTCTGCGGCAGATAAGCTGATGTTTTGATCCGTTTTTTCGTTGCTGCACCCCGTGATACAAAATAAACACAAACCAAGCAGCAGAATCGTTTTTTTCATGGTCTCATTCCTCTCAACGGCTTATTAAGACTTCGTTTTCATCCGAAATAAAAACGGGTCCCCGCGGAAAACCTTTTGTATCTTCCAAAGCTTCTCGCTATTATAATTTATTTTTTTGCAAGCAGTTCTTCTCTATTATATAATAAATGCTGTCATTTTTCAATTTCATTTTCCAAAGACCATTTCCACTAGGATCACGGCGGCAATAACCCCTGCAAAATTTGCAATCAAACTACAGGGCAGTGTGTAGCGTGTTTTTCTTACCCCAACGGATAAAAAATACAGGCTCATGGTATAAAACACCGTTTCCGTACAGCTCATCATCACAGAGGACACCCGGCCCAAAAAAGAATCCGGCCCGAAATTGCGGAAAATATCCAGCAAAAGCCCCGTTGCCGCAGAGGAAGAAACCAAACGAATTAGGCTAAGGGGTGCCAATTCCGCTGGAAACCCCACCCTTTCAGCCAAAGGCCGAATGATGTTTGTCAAAATATCCAAAAGCCCTCCGGCACGAAAAACCTCCACGGCAACAATTAAGCCAATTAAAGTTGGTAGAATTTCAATCACCGTTTTTAAGCCCTCCTTTGCCCCCTCCAAAAAGGTTTCATAGAGCTTAACCCGCTTTAGGCATCCAAAGCATACGATAAATAAAACCGTAGCGGGGATGATAAAATCGGAAATTACTAGTAACAGCCGCATTTTTTCACCCCACCTTATCCATTATTTTTGCCGCAAGTATTCCAATGAGGGTAGTGATTAACGTAGCCACAATGCCCACCGCCACAATTTCCGCCGGCGCTTGAGAGCCAAATTCCGTGCGATACGCCAATATATTTACCGTAACCAGCTGTAAGGAGGACATATTAATGGTAAGAAACATGCACATTGCCCCTGTGGCACATTCCTTTTCCCGATTCAGCTTTTGCAGCTCCTTCATTGCCATCAGCCCTGCCGGCGTCGCGGCCCACCCCAAGCCCAAAAAATTTGCGGCAAAATTTGCCGCTATGTATTGTCTTGCCTTATGATGCCTTGGTACCGAGGGAAATAAAAAATCCATAGCCGGCGTTAATTTTTCCGATAGGCTGTCAATCATGCCGCCCTTTTCCGCTATTTTTAATACACCGGACCACATGGCAATCACCCCGCACATGGTGATTGCCAATTCCACGGCACTTTTTCCGCCACTTAACACCGCCGCCGTAACCATATCCATGCGCCCCAATGCGGCCCCAGTTAAAATTCCGCCTATGATAAAAAATCCCCATATTGCATCCAGCAATGCGTTCCGCCTCCTTCATTGTCATCTTGTTTTATATTATGCTTGTACCCTCTATTTTCATGCTTGAAGCTTTTCCAAAATTCAGTTTGGGTTTGAAAATCTTACCAATAATTCAATATTATGTTTACAAAAAACAAAATTTTAACTGGATTAAACCCACTGTTTCTCAAATATTTTCGATTATCTTGAAAAAATTGCCTTTTTTTCAATTTTCCGTATGTTTCCAGCAATTTTCTGTTGTAATTTGTCGAAATTCATGCTAAACTTTTCCTTAAGTTACAGATTCGTCGGGAACTTCAAATGAAAAAAATAATCCAGAGGTGAAACAAATGAAATCAACAGGTATTGTTCGTAAAGTTGACGAACTAGGCAGAGTGGTATTGCCTATCGAACTGCGCAGAAATATGGGGATCGAAATCAAAGACTCTTTGGAAATCTTTGTTCAAGAAGATACCATTGTACTTAAAAAATACGAGCCCGCCGATATTTTCTCCGGCAGCATGGAAGATCTTATCGATTACAAAGGCAAAAAAATTTCCAAGGCTTCTATCTTAGAACTGGCAAAACTGGCAGGTTTTGAAGTGAAATAATCCAGAAAACAGCCAAAGTACCGCTTTTCTTCAAGGAAAAGCGGTATTTTTATTGACAAGAGTATATTGTATCTCATAAAATAAAGTTATTGTGATTAATTTTTGACAAACGAAGGGTGGATACTATATGAATACAATGTTTCAAGGCAGCAAGGACTATGTAGCAAGCGATGAGTTAATGCGTTCCGTTAATATTGCCATTGCACTTCAAAAGCCATTACTCATTAAGGGCGAACCCGGTACAGGAAAAACAATGCTGGCAGAAGCAATTTCAGCCGCATTGGGAAAGAAACTGATTATATGGAATATTAAATCCACGACAAAAGCACAAGATGGCCTTTATGTTTATGATGTAGTACAGCGTCTTTACGACAGCCAATTTGGCAACGAAGGCGTTGACGATATTCAAAAATATGTAAAGCCGGGAAAATTAGGGGAGGCATTTTCTGCGGACGAGCAGGTGATTCTTCTTATTGATGAAATTGATAAGGCAGATTTGGAATTCCCCAACGACTTACTTTGGGAATTGGATAAAATGGAGTTTTATATTCCCGAAACAAAGGAAACGGTGAAGGCAAAACAGCGCCCCATCGTAATCATTACCTCCAATGCGGAAAAGGAGCTGCCCGATGCTTTCTTGCGCCGCTGCATTTTCCATTATATTGAATTCCCTGATGAACAGCAGATGAGGGAAATCATCGCCGTTCATTACGCAGATATTGAGGAGCACTTATTACAGCAGGTTATGGACACCTTCTATTGGATTAGAGATTTGTATAATATTCAGAAAAAACCCAGCACCTCCGAAGTGATTGACTGGATTCAAGCCCTTGTTCTTGGCGGCATTGACCCCGAAAAAATTAAAACCAAGGTACCATTTGCAGGCGTATTATTGAAAAAGAACGAGGATATTGACACCATGAGAAGATATTTAAAGTAAAAAGCAGGTGAGCCTATATGTTTACTTCATTTTTTTATCTGCTTCGCGCCAGAGGGCTTAAGGTCTCCTTAAACGAATGGATGTCTCTGGTGGAAGCATTGGATCTAGGGCTGCACGCCTCAAGCTTTACGGGCTTTTACTATCTTTGTCGGAGTGTGCTTGTGAAAAGTGAGACAGACTTTGACAAATTTGACGGTGCTTTTCTTGAGTTCTTTGAGGACATGGAATTTGCCACCGATGAATTGCCCCAGGAGCTTTTGGACTGGCTGGAAAAGCCCAATGAGGAGCCAGGAAAAGAGTTTGATATGGAACGCGCCATGGAAAACGAGCGCATTTCCCAAGAAGAAATTCAGAGAATGTTTCTGGAGCGGCTGGAGGAGCAAAAAGAGGAGCATAACGGTGGTAGCTATTGGGTTGGCACAGGCGGTGTTTCCGTTTTTGGCAACAGCGGCTTTAGCCCCCGTGGAATCCGTGTCGGTGGTACAGGCGGACAACGCCGTGCCTTCCAAGTGGCAGGAGAGCGTAAATTTCGCGACTTCCGTCAGGATAACACGCTGGATACGCGCCAGTTCCAGATGGCTTTTCGCAAGCTCCGTCAGTTCTCCGCCCGTTCCGAGGAAGCAAGAACGGAATTTGATATTGATGAAACAATCCGTGAAACCTGCGATAATGCGGGTAATTTAAAGATTGTTTATGAGAAGCCCCGAAAAAATACGGTCAAGCTTCTTTTGCTTATGGACAGCGGCGGTTCCATGGAATATTACAGCCGTCTTTGCAGCGCCCTGTTCCAAGCCGTAAGCAAATCCAATCATTTTAAGGATTTAAAGGTATACTATTTCCACAACTGTATTTATTCCAAGCTTTATACCGAGGCAGATTTGAGTCCCCGTAATACCATTTCTACGGACTGGGTGTTAAACAATCTCAGCAGTGAATATAAGGTAATCATCGTTGGCGATGCGCAAATGGAGCCTTCGGAGCTGTTAAATCCCAGCTACTACTCCTTCGGGGTAAGAAATGAGGTAACAGGCATGGAATGGCTGCTGAAGTTTAAAGAGAAGTATCCTCATATTGTTTGGATGAACCCTTCAGAACGTCCCACTTGGGGCGGCTGGTGGGCAAAAACCTACGATATTATTCACAAGGATTTTGAAATGTACCGTTTATCGCTGGATGATTTAAATTCTGCGTTAAAAAAGCTTATGGTTTCCAGATAGTATTGATAAAAAATAAAGGTGTCTATCTTTTTTGATAGACACCCTTAGATCCTAGACAAACCTTGGGCGTTGCCCAAACCCACTTGCTTTTTGAAAAAAGCAAGACCAAAAACTTTTATTGTAACCATATATTGTAAGTGTTTGAGGGCAAAGCCCTCAAGGTTTTGACTTTATCGACACAATAAGGGTGTCTATCTTTTTTGATAGACACCCTTATTTTTTGCCCATAAACGGGCTTTTTTCCAATTCAACTTAGTTTCATGCAAATTTCCTTTTCCAAAGCTGCAACGAATCCCATAGAAGCATTTTTTTACGCAGCATGGAAAAATTTCCTGTGCAACATAAAGCACCTTTTTGTTTTTCGTAAAGCAGTCCTTCCCCTCTCTTGGTAAAAATTTATTTTTGGGGGAATGGCTTGCTCAATAAATCTTCCTGTCAAAGAGCTTTTTTGTTTGCAGCTTTCACTACAATCCTATGCCCTTGGGTAAAAAGCAGCAGAAAATTGTGCACCTTCCAAAGGCTCAGAACTACCGACCTTCTCTGTGTCCTCGGTTCCATTTTGCCCATTTTCTAGAATACACCCTAATCCAAGCAAACCAAAAACGGGAGGAGTTGGGCTTGCTTTTGCCACTTTTTTCTCTGTTTTTTGTGCGTCTGCTTCACAAGTATTCTGAAGGCTTCTTGACCAATTTTGATTCTATGACAAACACAATAAAATGGAAACTTGTAGAGGGAGGTGTACCAAAAGGTACGGCGTTTCCACTTCTATTGTATCAGCGCAGTCCTCAATTTC
>JAQUSU010000021.1:6458-14573 GCA_028710085.1 Anaerotignum sp. | reverse complement strand
TCCAGTTCATATACCTCCTCAACGCCATTCTTGCCGATGACGCAAGGGGTGCTGATAAAGATGTCGTTCTGGCCGTATTCGCCGTTTAACTGTGTTGTGCAAGGCATAACAGCCTTTTCGTCGTGGAAAATTACATTTACAATGCGCGCAAGCGTGGAGGCAATGCCATACTCTGTGCAGCCCTTGCCTGCAAAGGTTACCCAGCCGCCGCGAATTGCTTCCGTCAAAACGGCAGCTTTGTCCACATCATATTTTTTGTCTTTTGCAATCAATTCTGCAAGGGGCTTGCCGTTTGCCGTTACATGAGACCATGGCGCCATCTGAGAATCCCCATGCTCGCCCATGGTATATGCTACCAAAGATTTATGGTCGATGCCTGTTTCTCTTGCCAAAACGGCTTTAAAACGAGAGCTGTCCAAGCCTGTGCCTGTGCCGAAAACACGGGATTTATCAAAGCCGGAAAGCTTATGCACCTGTCTTGCAATAATATCGCAAGGGTTTGTAATATTAACGAAAATACCATGAAAGCCTGCATCCACTACCTGCTTTACAAAGCTGTTTACCATGCCGATAGACACATTCAATTCATCCAAACGGTTATTGCTCTTAGTAATTACGCCAACGCTGATGACTACCACATCGCAATCCTTTACATCGGCATAGCCGCCGGCGCGAACCTCTACTCTATGGGGAAGATATGCCACGCTGTCCCTTAAATCCTGGCATTCGCTGATTGCTTTTTGCTCATTAATATCCACTAAAACCAATTCGTCCACAATGCCCTGTACCGCTAAGCTATACGCACAATGGGCACCAACATGACCAACACCGATAATACCAACACTTCTTGTTTTCATTTTAAATCCTCCTTAAAAATAAAAATATATAGTTGCCTTTCCACATGGGAATGATTATAAACCAAAGCCGGCAAAAAGTATATGGGTATACACCATACTTAATATCATATAGATTGTCAAAATAACGGCAAACGCTGCCATGGTACGCTTAAGAACCTCGCCCTCCTTGCCAATGACACCAACCGTTGCGCAAGCTGCAACAACGTTGTTGGGGCAAATTAAGTTGCCTAAGGAGCCACCCGCATTCTGCCCAGCAAAAACGGTAATTGGATTCAGTCCCAGCATATTTGCCGCATTCAAATGCATGGGTGCAAACATAATGTTTGAGCCAACCCCTGTGCCCGTAATGAAGGAGCCTGCTGCACCAATGGCAACCGCCGCTGCCGGATACAAAGGCCCTGCCGCATTGGCAATGGTTGAGGCAATGAGCTGAATCATGCCCGTCTGACTGTTTTGCATGATGTAAGAAACCGTCAATAAGGAGCCCATGGTAACCAGTACGGGAACCACACGCCTGATTGTCTGCCCCATGGTATCAAAGAAGCCCTCCGCACTGACACCCAAAATAACACAGCCGATGCATGCACAAAGGAACACAACAACATCTACCCAAACAATATAGCCAAAGGTTGTAAGGATGGAAAAGGGTACCGTATAGCGCACAATGGGAAGGGCACTCACCAGCACCAAATAAGGAGAGAGTGCACGGAAGGAGGAAAAACGGCGTTCTCCTGCATCTTCCTTTTTGTTTTCCCCCTTATATTGGAACTCCTCAGGGGTTTTAATTTTTACAACCTTTAAAAATATAATGGAGCAAATAATAGCTAACAGTCCTGTTCCTAAGCTTGTAATTTCCGGCCCAACAAAATTGGAAATTGCAAACATAATACCGCCTGTAGTGATTCCAGAAAACAATAAATAAGGAATGATACCTTTAAAACCTTTTTTACCAAAAGCAATCATTACAATCAAAAATGGAATGACAAAAACGCCAAACATATGAATTCTACCAACCATGGCTGAGTTTAACGCAGCAGTGCTTACGCCTTGCTCAGTCAAAAATGCACCGCCTGTAATGGTGGTAAGCCCTGCGCCGCCCCAAGAGCAAGGTGTGGCATCTCCCAAAAGGGCAACCACAATGGCAACAATGGGGTTAAAGCCTAAGCCTACCAAAAACGGAGCCGCAATGGCAGCTGGAGAACCTGCACCCGCAGCACCCTCCAAAAAGATGGGTACCATAAGCCCAACAATAATTAACTGCGCTCTGCGGTCATTTGTAACACCGGCTAATGTATTTTGTACCTGCTTCATAGCCCCTGATCTTTGCATTAAATTTAACAGCAAGAAGGAGGAAAAAACCAGCATAACAATTTTGGAGCCTTCCTTAATGCCCTTCCATACAAGGCCATCAATCATTGTCACTGTATCCTTGAATACAATATCCGCAGGCGCAAAATATGTAAACGCCAAAATAATAATATACACAAGTCCTACGGGTGCAACCTTCATTGCAGGCTTTTTGAGAACAACGATTCCTACCAAAATCAATACTAAGGGACTTATTGCCATTAAAAAATCCATCATAACCATCTCCTCTTTCGCTGTTAAACAGGCTTATTTTGATTGTTTTTCCACTTTTCAAAAACAAAAGGACTCATGGCGATTGCCACAAGTCCTCTTCCTCTTTCTGCCTAAGAGCTTTTCACTCTTACTTCGTATATTGCAGAGGTTTTCTCACATGACAATCAGCACTATTCTTCCCTTTGCCCAAAATAATCACGACGATACTCAGGAGGATAGTGCTAATAATCAGTTCAAGGCCATATTGAGTTGTTGAAAATGCAACACAATTCATGGATAATTACCTCGCTTTATTTTTCTAAAAATGGAATGGAAAAACAATACCATTATATTTAAAAGGTGTCAACGTTGTGTTTTTTTATACTTTTCTTGAAATTGTATATGTTTTTGTACATTTTAAATTTTGCACCGACAAAAATACCAATTTTTCGCCTTTTGATGTATTTTATTCCGTACATAATTTCGAAATGCTTTATAGCTTTGTATTCTGTATACTTTTTAGCACAATTTTTTTCTACAAATTTGTACTTAAATAAATACACCCCACAGTATATGCATCGACCTTCATGATACACAAAAGCATCCCAAGACCATGGTCTTGGGATGCTTAAAAACAAATACCTATGAGGAGTGTATTGCTGAATTTATTTTACAATCTTATCAAGCTTTTGCTTTAAAACACCGGGAGGGGTTACCCCAATCACAGCATCAACGGGTTTGCCATCCTTGAAAAACAACATATTGGGTACGCTCATGATTTGATATTTTTCAGCCAAATCCATAGATTCGTCAATATCAACTTTAAACACCTTAGCCTTGCCTTCATATTCAGCAGAAAGCTGCTCTAAAACAGGCCCCATCATTTTGCAAGGACCGCACCATGTAGCTGAAAAATCAACCAACACAGGAACATTGCTATCAATTACCTCTTTTTGAAATTTATCCGATTTAATCTGTAACATTTTTCATTCCTCCTATTTTGATTTTAACCAATTATTTTATATTCTATTCTGTTTTTTTGAGTATAGCATAGGTTTCAAAATAAATCAATAGATTTTACTAAATAATAATTATTATTGTTTGGACCATTTTTATTTTTTTGGAATATTTCCAACCACAACGGGCAACACTGTCTAAGGAGGATGTTATTCTCCCCCATATAATAACATTCTTTCTACTTCTTCCCCTTAAAAGAGGGTATCCCAAAAGACATAAAATGCCTTGCGGAATACCCTCTTTTCCTTTTATTTTAATGCTTCCAATATAGAAACATATGCCTTCTCTACATCTGGCATATCACTTTTTGCCAAATCAATATTTCCCACTCTGAGTGCCTGCGTAAGTGGATATAGCGCTTCTAAAAATACCTCCATGGATAAATTTGCCGCTACCCCCAATAATGTATGTGCTGCGCAAAAAGCCGGCTGCACATCTTCAGCTGTTAACGCCTGTCTAAGTATTTGCATATTCAAATCCGAAGGAAATTGAACTAAAAACTTCTCATATAATGCTTCGTTATTCAAAAACCGTTTTGCGCCATTATACAGATTCACACCTGCCATTTGCAGCTTTATTTTTTTTGCTTCCTCCATCTCTACACCCACCCCGCTTGGGATAAACCAATCCCTTAATTTCTTCCGAAAACGTGAGGAACTCTTGAATCAATATAGGGTTAAAGGTTCCGCATTCTCCTTTGGTAATCATTTCAATTGCTTTCTCGTGGGAATAAGCGGGTTTGTAAATCCTTTTACTAGTTAAAGCATCATACACATCCGCCAAGGCAACAATTTGTGACCATGGAGAAATTTCATCTCCCTTTAACCCATCAGGATATCCCTTGCCGTCCCATCGTTCATGGTGATGCCTGCAAATATCATAGGCGTAGCGATAAACGGAATTGTGGTGGATGGTAGGAATCTGATCTAAAAGATCGCAGCCACGCACGGTATGTGTTTTCATAATTTCAAATTCTTCGGCGGTTAATCTCCCGGGCTTATTCAAAATATAATCGGGAATTGCAATTTTTCCTACATCATGCATGATGGAGGCCGTTGCAATCTTCTCAATTTCATTGGCACACAGCCCTTTTCCAAAGGTTGTTCTTTTCAAAAAAAATAAAGTTAAATCGTGGATTCGTTTTACATGCTCCCCGCTTTCACAATCACGAAATTCAATGGCGGTAGCCAATGCACTAATCATGGCATTATTTAACGCTTGAATTTCCTTTGTCTTTTCATCCAGCTTTTCTTCCTGTAATGAAACTTGATCATTTAATTGATTACGCATCATGCACAGCTCAATAATACTCTCAATGCGCTTTTTCACAATGTGGGGCACAATGGGTCGTTCAATCACATCCATAACCCCTAATTCAAAGCCCCGTAGCGTGGCTTCCTCCGAGCATTCTGATGTAATGAAAAAGACGGGAACCTTTTGCATGAAATCTCTTTCTTGTAACGCCTCCAAAACACCAAAGCCATCCATGACCGGCATGACAATATCCAATAACACCGCAGCCAAGTTTTCACCATGGACATCAATGAGCACCAACGCCTCAAGCCCGTTTTGAGCCTCCAAAACCGTGTAATCCTCCTGAAAAATTTCACGAAGAATGACTCGATTTACTTCAACATCATCAACGATTAACAGCTCTTTCTTTTTGTTTCGTACCATCTTCTTTCCTCCTGTGGCAACTCTTGTTTGTCAATAACTTTTCAATATTTGCTGACAACCTCTTTCGTATCATAAGGGAAACGTGTCTTGTTGATTTTTTAAAAAAACAACCGCACACTTCCCTTATCTTTAAAATTGTTCAATATCAATAATTTCCGGGTGATACCCTTGTTTTAAAGCCTTTTGGCAAATAGAATAAAACATATCTGTATAATCGCTTAAATAAAAGGTTCTTTCCCCCAATGCTTCCTCCGGGTTCGTCATCCCTTTTTCCTGTAAAAAAAGCTTTACCTGCCTTGCCGTTGCCTTCGCAGGATCAACCAGCTTTACATTTGCGCCCACCACCGTTCCAATGCAGCGCTTAAGCAATGGATAATGTGTACAACCCAAAACCAAAGAATCTATCTCTTTTTCCAATAGCTCCGCCAGATATTTTTCGGCAGCCAAGCGAGCCACTTCATTATCCGTCCACCCCTCCTCTGCCAGAGGAACAAACAAAGGACAGGCTTTGGAAAACACCTGCATGGCGGCATCCTGCTTTAAAATCATTTGCTCATATGCCCTTGAGCGCACCGTACCTGCTGTACCAATCACACCGATTTTTTTGTTTTGCGTGGTGCGAAGTGCTTCCGCCACCCCTGCATCCACCACCCCGAAAATAGGTACATCAAAAGCTTTATGCAGCTCCTCCAAACTGTTGGAGCTGGCTGTATTACAGGCAACAATAATGGCTTTTACTTCCTTTGTAAGCAAAAAACGTACATTTTGCTTGGAAAATTTCGTCACCGCCTCTTTTGACTTGCTGCCATAGGGCAAGCGTGCCGTATCGCCAAAATAAACGATATTTTCATGAGGCATGACCTTCATGACCTGTTTTACAACCGTCAAGCCACCCACTCCTGAATCAAATATACCTATCGGTCTTTTATCCATAAGGTTCCTTCTTTCTTCTTAGGGCAGCGCTGATTTAATGGAGGGTGTGCAGATGGTCGAGGAAATTTTTCGATTGGCAAGGAAAAAAACACAGCAATAGCAGCGCTACCCAGAGGCTTTTTGACGCTGTCCAATTGGAAATTCACTCTCTTAAATGTGCACACGGAATGAATCAGCGTTTCCTTAGCCTCGGATTCCATTATCGCGCAGGAGGGCCAATTCAATCAAGCGATCCATCAATTCCGCCTTCTTTAACCCTGCTTCTTCCCACAGCATAGGATACATGCTAATGGAGGTAAAACCGGGCATTGTGTTGATTTCATTAAACAAAACGCGTCCCGTTTCTTCTTCCATGAAAAAATCCACACGGGCTAAGCCGCTGCCATCCACTGCCTGAAATATTTTTGCAGCAATTTTGCGTATGGTTTTTTCCTCCTCCGCCGTAATGGGGGCAGGAATCACTGTACGGGATTCACTGTTGTTGTATTTTGCATCATAATCATAAAATTCTGCCGCAGCCAAAACCTCGCCGACACCGCTTACCAGAGGTTCTTCGTTGCCAAGGACAGCGCATTCAAATTCCCTGCCGATAATGGCCTCCTCCACAATAATTTTTCTGTCGTACTCAGCGGCAAGCTGTAATGCCTTTGATAAATCCGCCTTCTCTTTTACCTTGCTAATCCCCACGGAGGAGCCAGTATTCGCAGGCTTTACAAAGCAAGGGAAGCCTAATTTCTTTTCCACCCGTTCAATGAGCTTATCCATCTGGTCAAACTCATCCTTATAAAACCAGATATATTTTGCCTGAGGAATCAGGGAATTTTTTGCAACGAGCTTTGTAAAAACCTTATCCATACAAGCGGAGGAGGCTAAAACGCCACAGCCCACATAGGGAATACGCGCCATTTCCAACAGCCCTTGGATTGTGCCATCCTCCCCCCATGCTCCATGCAGTGCAGGAATTACAACATCAACGGGAATCACCTTCACATGCCCGTTCACAATTTTCAAAAGCGCCTTCTGCTTTGCATCGGGGCTTAAAATTGCAGGAGTCGCATATTTTTCCCATTGACCCGTACTAATGTGTTCTGTTGGACCTGTATAAATAAGCCATTGCCCCTCCTTTGTAATGCCTACGGGGATGACTTCATATTTCTCGCTATCCAATGCATTTAACATGGTTGTTGCAGACATTCTGGAAACCTCATGCTCCGATGACTGCCCACCGAATAAAACAATAACTGTTTTTCTTTTCATATATTAACCTCTTTTCTGCTCCTGCAAGCTGAGTCCAATTAGTACCATTATATGCAATCTATCTTCCTCTGACAATAAAAAAAATTCTTAAATTGCTTATTTGACTGAAATTTTACAAAAAAAGAAGCCATCCCCTTGGGTTTCACCAAAGGAACGCCTCTTTGAATTTTTATGGAACGCGCTGCTGCTTATCAAAAACACATCAGCCAATCATTCATTTCCCTTGATCAGATGGGAAATGGATTTATACAGTATAAATGTAATTGTGCAGTTAATGCCTGCCTTTAATAAATTAAACGGAATAATAACGGGAACCAGCATTGCAATTACCGTTTCTAATGGAACATTCATAAATAAAGGTGTAAAAATCATGTTCATGATAACCATGGCAGCCGTCTGCACCAAAGCGCCGACAAATAACCCAATGACCGCACTTTTTCTTGTTTTATTTTTCTTGTAAATACTTCCCGCAACAAAGGCACATGCACCAGTTGCAAAAATATGCATCACAATGCCGATAAGGCCGCTGCCTGCACTTACGGTAAAGCCCTGAATCACGGAAACAACAATTGCAAGCAATAAGCCGGCCACAGGCCCAAAGGCAAACGCCCCGATTAAAATAGGAATATCCGCCGGGTCATACTCTAAAAAGGCAGCTGCGGGAATCAGCGGAAAGTGAATGACCGCCACTAAAACAACAGAAATTGCTGCCAACATTGCCAAAGATACCATAATTCTTGTGGACATTTTTTTCTTGTCCCTTGTTACCGCTACTTTTGAAGATATATTTTCCATTTACTTCTCCTCCATTTTT
>JAQUSU010000021.1:0-6358 GCA_028710085.1 Anaerotignum sp. | reverse complement strand
CCCCACGCGAAAAATCATCAAACTTTTATTCTTCTTCCATCCAGACTATACTGTCGGTTTTGGACTTTCACCAAATCCTGCTTTCGCTCGCGGACTTTACCGCCGATCGGGAATTTCACCCTGCCCTGAAGAATTTCATATATTTAATTACATGCACATTATAAAGCCATGAGAACCGATTGTCAACATAAACCCGCAAGTTTTTTCTGGATATTTCGCCAAATTCGGCTAAATTTATTTTTTCTCTGGGCCGTCTGGCTCCTTTTTCTTATCTCGGGCGGCTTTTTTACTAAGAAAGCTCATTCCTAGGTTTAAAAGAAACATTGCCAATAAAAACCCTAAAAACAAAGGCAAAACCTGCGGTATTTCTTTAATTTGCTGCGCAGTCTCACTTCCTAATGCTAATAAAAACACTTTCCATCAGCCCCTTCGTTCTCTTTATTTCTTTGTAAAACCCAAATGCTTCAAGCGCTCTATAAGGGTACCCTACATGACTTTTTATAGGAAGCAATGTCACTTCTGAATATCTTCAAATTTTCCGTTAATCGTTTCAAAGCTAGGCGCATCTTGTGATGCGTAGGCGAAATCCAATGTGAAAAAGTCGGGCTTATCATAGTATGAGATTGTCACGTCTACATTGTCAAAAGAACCCTTGTAAGAAAAAACGACACAGCTATACTGCATAGATTCCCCTTCTACAAGGCTACAATCCGTTAATGAAAATTCATTTTCATCCAGCTTTGCCCTTGAAATCAAGCCATTTTCATCGCAAGAAACTACGGTAAACGTATGTGCTTTTCCCCCATCATCGGTATAGTTATAAACCTTTCCGATAAAATCAGGCTGTTCGGATGAAGAATCCGAGGTTTCATCTGTGTTTTCAGAATAGTAAGTTCCTTCTGTGATGTCAATAGACGGTGTTGCTCCATCTGTAACCATGACTTCAACATCACATGTATCCTCAGATTTATTATACCACACCCTTAAGACAAAGTTCTCGTCCTCATATTCCATGGTGTATTGTATCTCATTACCATCGGCAGTGTCTGTTGAACCCCTCGACATTTCTAAGGCAGTTCCGTCAATCACTACTTCCTTCATGTTTCCATCCTTGTCCAACTTCGTTATTTCTAAGATATGGGAATCCTCGCCATCCAAACGATAGCTTTTGCCTTCAAACGGGTTATCCCCCTGCTGACCGTCTCCCTCGGAGGTGAAGCTGGGAACGTCAGCCATGTCAATTTCCTCCCATCCAGCCATGGAACCTTCATCTTCCCCAATGCTGCACATTAGATCACCATCATCTTCACAAAAAGATTCCTCTTTTCCATCAAAGGTGAAGTGATAGATAGATGTTCCGTCCTCATAAAGGTCAGTCTGAATTTCTGTAATTTCATAGGGCAAACCATTGATAGACATTGTGCCGTTTTGCACCACCAGATAATGGGGTCCATCGGTATAAGCACCATCCAATGAGGTTGGGATTGCATTCGTGGGCGCACTTGCTTCCCCTGACACTGGCGCATTTGCATTACCGCCACAAGCTGTAATTGCCATTGAAAGCATTATGGCTGACAAAATAAGACCAATTCGCTTTTTCATAAAATATTTCTCTTCATTAAAAATTTTTACTATTGTATGTAGTGAACTAATTGCATTAGTATAATTCTACCATAATTTTCTATAAAATAACAGTTTTTATTTTGTAAAGTAAAATCCATCTCGTTTTTTTGATAAAGGCGCGCGGACATCATTTGTTGCAGCACTTATTACAGTTATAATAACGAAGAGAGTTCCTTTTTTGCCTCATCGCCGTAGCTTTTTTGACCACGCGTCTAACGCATGATTTTCTTTTCTACAACAAAAAAAGACGGCATAACCGTCTTTTTCATATTTTTTAGTCCTGTGTATAAGGCATCAGGCACATATGTCTTGCTCTTTTAATACCTGTTGTCAACGCTCTCTGGTGCTTTGCACAATTGCCTGTAATTCTTCTGGGAAGGATTTTTCCTCTTTCTGAAATATATCTTCTCAGCTTATTTACATCTTTATAATCGACTGTTGTAACTTTATCAGCACAACATTGGCAAACACGTTTTCTTCTACGACCACGTTTTTTCTGAATCATGTCTAAGTCCTCCTTTTTTACTGAATTTTAGAAGGGAAGATCGTCATCCTCGATGCTTTCATCAATAGGATAAAACCCATCGTCTTGGGCTGTTTGCTTTGGTGCAGCAGGAGTGGCGGCCTTTTGGCTTTCAAAAGAAGCTTTGCTTTCCGCAAAGAACTGCTCCTCAACCACAACATCTGTGCTCCAGCGTTTTTTGCCCTCGCTATCGTCCCAGGAACGAACCTGAAGTCTGCCGACAACGCTAACCATCTGACCTTTTTTGAAGTATTTTTCCGCGAATTCGCCTGCTTTACCAAAAGAAACACAGTTGATAAAGTCAGCATCGGGCTCGCCTTGGCGCTTGAAGCGGCGGTTCACCGCCAAAGAGTATCTGGCTACGGCCAAAGGTTCATTTCCCTGAGAATATCTAACCTCCGGGTCCTTGGTCAATCGACCCATAAGAATCACTTTGTTCATAGTTTTTCCTCCTTCTTACGCCTCTTTACGGATAATGAGATAACGCAAAACGTTTTCCATAATACGCATACGTGCTTCGATTTCTGCGGGAGCATTAGCGGGAGCTTCGAATGTTGTAAAGCTAAAGAATCCTTCGTTTAATTTCTTGATTTCATAAGCGAGTCTTCTCTTGCCCCAGTCATCAACTTTTTCGATTTTCGCGCCGAATCTTTCCAAAGTAGCCTGAACTTTCGCTACTTCTTCTACTCTGCCTTCTTCGTCCAGTACGGGACTTAAAACCATAGCTAATTCGTACTTGTTCATGTGGGTTACACCTCCTTTTGGACATATGGCTCTCCCCATTTGGGAGAACAAGGATTTTTTACAGGTCGGCATAATTACCGACACTAAAATAAAATATCACAAAAGCCCCGCTTATGCAAGGCTTTTTTCAAGATTTCTTATTATTTGGAAAATTTTTTCATTCATCCGCAAATTTCTTTTCCAGCTTTTTCATTCTGTGCTCCTCCAAGTGGACAAAACCAACCCGCACCAGGAAAAATACCACACAGAAGGTTACAATATACGAAAAGGCAAACTCAGCAGTTACCTGTTTTCCACTGGTAACCCAGAAGAAAAAGAATAACCCGATGGCCGTAACTGCCGAAAGGATATTTCTTTTCGGGCTCATCTGCTGTCGCAGGTTTGTGGCAAGCACCACCCCGAGCTGACGGCTGCGCACCATTTGGTAAATGGGTGTCACAATCATAATTACAAACTCTGTAATACACTGAGATAACTCCATTTTATAATACAACGCCTTTACCAAAAATGTCGTCATCACAAAAAGGAACAATATCTGAAATAGCTCCCCATAAATTTTATTTCTCGCCTGCTCCACTCTTTCATCCCGAATTTTCATCATTTCTGCCTCCTAATTTTATTTTTCCTCATTCCAAAAAAGTTCATCCAACGTTTTTCCCAAGGCCTTGCAAAGAGCGATGCATAAATTCAAGGTAGGGTTATATTTCCCCGCTTCAATCATCCCAATGGTTTGCCTTGTCACACCCACCTTTTGCGCAAGCTCATCTTGTGAAAGGTCTAAAGCCGCCCTTGCAGACTTTATCTTTAAGTTTTTCATCTATTCCCATCCTTTCCTCTGTCATACTTAAGTTATACTATATATCATTCTTAATGTCAACTATATCTTACATAAAAAATAAAATAATTTGCTTTTTGCAATCTTCCTTGTGAAAAATTGGCTTTCCCTATATAATAGAAATAGAAAAACAAAGGAAGAAAGGAAAATGAGATGATTACAAAGGTTTATGAAACGCCAAAAATTTATAAAATAGATGTCCCTCTGCCCAACAATCCGTTGAAAAACTTAAATTGCTATGTGGTGCAAGATGGAGGCGAAAGTCTGATTATTGATACAGGCTTCAACCGCCCCGAATGCAAGGAAGCCCTGCTAGACGGCTTGCGGGAGTTGAACGTGAATTGGGAAAAAACAAATATGTTTCTGACCCATCTTCATTCCGACCACTCCGGTCTTGCCCCTGCCATTATGCATGAAAAGCCCGGTAAAATTTACATGAGCCAAAAGGACTATGAATATTTAGGCTGGATTTTAAACGGAAACCGATGGGACACCTTCGATGTGCTTTACCGTAAAGAGGGTTTTACAGAAGAACAGTTGGCTTGGCTGAAGGACGAAAACCCAGCCCGTGGCTTTGAGCCGGATTATTATTTTGATGCGGAAATTATGGACGACGGAGACACCGTGCAGGTAGGTTCCTATGCATTTCAGTGCGTTTTTGTTCCAGGACACACACCTGGGCAAATGTGCCTATATCTGCCCAAGGAAAAGCTGATGCTTTCCGCCGACCATATTTTATTCGATATTACGCCAAACATCACCTCTTGGGTGGGTATTGAGGATTCCTTGGGGGATTATCTGGACAGCTTGGTAAAAATTCGCGCCTTCGATATGAAAACAGTTTTGCCTGCCCACAGAAAAAACGAGATGGATGTTTATGTGCGGATTGAAGAAATACTTCACCATCATTTCATCCGCTTCGAGGAAACCCTTGACGCCGTGGGAAAATACCCCAATGCCCATGCAACACAAATTGGCTCCTGTTTAAAATGGTCCATGCGGGGCAAAACTTGGGAGGAATTCCCCCTTTCCCAGCGTTGGTTTGCCGTGGGGGAAACCATGGCGCATTTGGATTTTTTAATCAAGCGTGGATTGGTGAAAAAAACAGAAGGGGAATATTTCGGCTATACATTAACGGATACTGCCGCTGCTTGCAAGGAAAAATTGAACAAGCTTTGGCTTGTCTATGAATAAAGACAGACCTTGGGCGCCGGGTCAGGAATTTTGCTTCGCAAAACCATCACTGTGTGATGGCAGCGTTTTCTTCGCTGTTCCATCCCAAACCTGCTTGCTTTTTGAAAAAAGCAAGACCAAAAACTTTTATTAAAAATAAAGGATGGCATAAAAATGGATATTTTAAAACGATTGCAAGAAGAACTAGGCATCAAGACGTTTCAGGTGGAACAGACGGTAGCACTTTTGGATGAAGGCAACACGGTGCCCTTTATCGCCCGCTATCGTAAGGAAATGACAGGCTCGTTGGATGATCAAATCATTCGTCAGCTTGCCGAGCGCTTGATCGCCCTGAGAAATTTAGAGGAAAAAAGGGAGCAGGTGCGCGCCTCCATTGGAGAGCAAGGCATGCTTACCGAGGAATTGGAGAAAAAATTGAACGGCGCCATGACCCAAACCCAAATTGACGATATTTATCGCCCTTTCCGCCCAAAACGCCGCACCAGAGCCTCCATTGCCAAGGAAAAAGGACTTGCCCCCTTGGCGGAAATGATTTGGGGACAGGTTTTATTGACCCCCCTAGCGGAATATGCCGCCCTTTTTGTGGATGAAGAAAAAGGCGTATCCTCCGTTGAGGATGCCTTGGCAGGCGCAAAGGATATTTTGGCGGAACAGCTTTCCGATGATGCCAATATTCGCCAACTTCTAAGGGAGGAATGGCTGAAAAACAGCCTTTTAGTGGCACAAAAAACAAAGGACGAGCCTTCCGTATACGAAATGTATTATGAATACAGCGAGCCGTTAAAAACCATTGTCGGCCACCGTATTTTAGCCATCAACCGTGGCGAAAAGGAGGGCTTTCTTTCCGTAAAAATTCAAGGGGAGGACGAACGACTTTTTGAAAAAATGGTTCGAGTTGTCATTAAGAAAAACAGCCATACCGCAGAAATTTTGCAAGAGGTCATTGAGGACAGCTATAAACGCCTGATTGCGCCTTCCTTGGAGCGAGAGCTTCGCAATGATTTTACGGAAAAAGCGGAGGAATCGGCGTTAGGTGTTTTTCGTGAAAATTTGAAGCAGCTTTTATTACAGCCCCCCATTGCAGGCAAGGTGGTTTTGGCGTTAGACCCCGCCTTTCGTACAGGCTGTAAGCTTGCCGTGATTGACGAAACGGGTAAACCCTTGGAAACCGCGGTCATTTATCCCACACCGCCCCAAAATAAAAGAGCAGAGGCGGAAAAAACCTTAAAAAGACTCATTGAAGCCTACGGTGTAGAACTGATTTCCATCGGCAACGGCACAGCCTCCAGAGAATCGGAGCAATTTGTGGCCGAGGTGCTGAAAACTTTAGACCGCAAGGTGCAGTATATTATTACCAACGAAGCAGGTGCTTCCGTTTATTCCGCATCAAAGCTGGGTGCCGAGGAATTCCCCCAGTATGATGTATCCTTGCGCAGTGC
>JAQUSU010000020.1 GCA_028710085.1 Anaerotignum sp. | reverse complement strand
CCTATATTCCTTTCATTCGCCAGATGAACTGGATCGAGGAATTTATGAATTCGTGTATGTGGAATATAACCGCGTCAGACCCCACTCTTATAATGGAGGGCTTACGCCTTATGCCGCACGCTGTGCTGCATAAGCAAATTTTATACCGTGGTGTTACAATTTTGCTTGACTAGGGCAACTTATACTAGGTGGTATTTCCACCAACATATGAATATGATCTGGGCATGCCTGTCCTTCAACTATTTCTACTTCTTTTTGTTCACATGGTTTTCTTAAAATTACACCAATATCTGCTTTTATCTTTCCATAAATCTCAAGCCTTCTGTATTTTGGTGCAAAAACAATATGATATTTACATCTCCATTTTGAATGTGATAAACTTTTTATGTCAGTCATGACAAAACCTCCTTTGATATTTTAGCGGCTGGGGAACCACTTTAATCTTATCAAAGGAGGTTTATTTCTGATATAAGCATTTCACTCCACCAGCAGAGCTGGTGGTTTATTCGAGCTAAAGCACCAATAAAAAAAGAGGCTGCCCCTTAAATGAATCGCTATAATCATTGGGGGACATCCTCTTATTCATTTTTATATCAAAATATCAATAAACTGTTCAACGGTAATTCCATGAAAAAATTTATCAATTCCCGTGTTTTCCAAAGCCTTTTCCAGTGCTTCTTTCTTTAATGCGCAGCCTTCTAAAACCTTTGACAGCTCTGCATGATCACTCACGCCAAAGAAATCACCATAAAATTTCACTTCTACAATTTTGCCATCCTTTGTATTCATGTGTGCTTCGATTTTTCCACAACCGTCAACACGACGTTCCTTTTGTACTGTATATTCAGGGGACTTACCGTAATTCCAATCCCACAAGGCATAACGTTCTGCTATGATTTTTTCAATTTCTTCAATATCATTTTTCGTTAATTCATAGGTTTCAATGGGCATTTCACCAAAAACGTAACGAACCAGTTGTTTTTGAAATTCCTCTAAAGTCAAGTCCTCTTTTAGAAAAGGCTTAACATTTGTTATACGGCTTTTTACTGATTTTGCAGCCTTGGACTGAAATTTATCCCCGGCCACATTTAACACAGCAGCAACCACATCCAAATTTGAGTTAAACATGAGCGTTCCATGATGCATGATACGACCTTCTTTTAAATATTGAGAATTACCGGAAAATTTCTTTCCATCAATCGTAATATCATTTCTGCCGTTTACCTGTGCATCAGCCCCCAACTTTTGAAGTAAGGAAGCAACAGGCTGACAAAACAGCTTTATATCTAAGTCGCTTGCATCTTTTGCATCCATAATAAACGTAAAATTCAAATTCCCCAAATCATGGTAAACCGCTCCGCCGCCGGAAAGACGACGAATTACCTTAACGCCCTTTTCTTCAACCACTTTCGGATTTACTTCACCAAAAGTATTTTGATTTTTACCAACAATCACCGCGTTATTATTTTGCCACAGCATAAAATATTCCTTGCTACGATCCATTTTGTCGAACACAAATTGTTCTAACGCTAAGTTAAACGCCGGATCTGTACTGGGCGATTTTAAATATACCATTGACATGTGCATTCCTCCTCTGGCAAAAGCCACTTCTTTTGTATAAATAACGCTTCTATTTTACCATCAATTATATGGAAAATCTATTCTTTTTTCTATTCCCCAAAAAAATCTCCCCCAAACCTAATAAAAAAGGTCTGAGGAAGATTGCAATTCCTGTAAAATTAATTTATTCCAAAATTTTCATCCTGCCAAACATCTTCCCCGGGGATTGTGTCATCATAATCATTATTTCCCGACGAATCGTTTCCTGTACCATTGTTATTGCTATCAGTGTTGCCGTTATTATCCTCAAAATCACCATTATCCCCGTCACCAAAAGGAAGATCATCCTCATAAGGCGGCAATGTAACCTCTGGTGTATGATCATAATCACAGGTTTCATGGATATTAATATCCATTTTACCATCTGGTATTTTAGAAGGCTTTCCAAGGATATTTCCATCCTCATCTACTGCCAGAACAACATCCATACGGCTGGATTCAGGACAATTTTCCGAAGCAAGCTTGCCCGATTCCTTGCATATGGTAAATACCTTATGCGCTGTGCATACTTCAGCAGGCCCAGCAAAATCTGCCGCCGCAATATCTGTATGGGTTGTAAGGCCATAATAGTCCTGACTGCATAACTCAGTAGGAATGCCGCCACAAGCGGAACAATATGTCTGGGTAACAAGACCACTGGGTTGTTCAAAATTTTTATTGGTAAGCCCTTGATGCACCTGGCTCATAACTGTACGCCAAATGTTCAAATGGGCACTTCCTGATTGGATTACTTTTGCAATATCATATCCCATCCAAATTCCGGCTGTATAATATGGTGTATATCCATAGAAGGTCAAATCCTTCGTATCGCTGGTGGTACCCGTTTTACCAGCAACTGTCATACCACTGATTGCTGCCTTACGGCCAGTAGCACTTCCTCCACCGGTAATTACATCCTTCATCATATCTGTCAGCATATAAGCTGTTGTTTCTTTGATTACACGATGGGTATCAATGCCTGAATTATCCAACAATACGTTCCCCTCGTGGTCATACACAACAGTATAATATTGTGGCTCGTTATAAACACCGCCATTTGCTATTGCAGCATAAGCAGCCGTTCCTTCTAAAACAGAGATACCATCGGTTAAACCACCCAGTGCCGTCGTAGCCGCCTTATCCTCTTCCACCAGGGTTGATAACCCAAAGTTTTCCATATACTTGAAAGACGACTCAGCCCCCACCATCATAAAGGTTTTGACTGCAAGAATATTCATAGAGTCGCGTATGCCTTGTCTTACAGTACAAGGTCCAAGGAATTTACCATTCCAGTTCCCAGGTGACCAGCTACCGTAGGTTACGGGTTCATCAATAATAACCGAGCCCGGCATCAAAAGTCCCATATCTATGGCAGGTGCATAGGAAGCCAATGGCTTCATCGCGGAACCCTGCTGGCGTAAAGCCTGGGTTGCACGGTTAAATACAGAATCTCCCGGCTTTTGCCCCCTGCCTCCTACCAGTGCTTTGATTTCGCCGTTATGTTGATCCATAATAACCATTGCCGCCTGTAAGGACTTGGAAACTGTAGGCTTATCTAATACCAAAACATGGGTTTCATCCAACAGTTCTTCCTTTACAGAGGCAACAAATGCGTCCACCTCTTCTTCAGTTGTAACTGTCGTCTTTTTCTCATAATGCGTTTGATTGGTATTGCTATCAGGATTTGTTGTATCCATAACAGAAATCAAATACGTTACATCAAGGGTACCATCGGAGGCAGGGAAAAGACTGTCATCCATAAATGCACTTTCCATAGCGCTCTGCATGGTTGTATCCATCGTTGAATGAATCTGAAGCCCTCCACTATAAATCAAATCATAGGCCTGCGCCTTATTGTAACTTTTTTGCTGAACCAAATCCTCTGCAATCTGGTCAATCATTGCTTCCACAAAATAATTATGATTTGCTGTTGCAGTTTCATCCTCCGCATCACTGCAAACCAGGTTGGCATAAATGTCCTCTACCGCTGCCTGATCATATTCATCTTGGGTAATAAAGCCCAAATCAAGCATTTTTTGTAGTATCGTCATTTGACGTTCTTTGTTGTTTTCAGCCTGTGAATCCGGTGCAAATTGGCTAGGGTTTTTCGTAATCCCGGCAACGGATGCACTTTCTGCTAAAGTAAGCTCTGAGGCATGTTTCCCATAATAATATTGTGCCGCTGCCTCAACACCGTTCAACCCATGGCTTAAGCCAATTGTATTCAGATATAATTCCAAAATATAATCCTTCGCTGCTTTTTTTGTTCCGAGCTGTTTTTCCAAAGATTTTTCTAAGGAAACCGCTAAATATTGTTCTTTAATTTTTCTTACTAATGACTTTTCGTTGGTTAAAACCTCATTTTTAATCAACTGCTGCGTAAGTGTGCTGGCACCTTGCGAAAAGCTCATCTCTTTCACGTTTTGAACCATAGCTCTCATGATGCCTCGTACATCAATCCCGTTATGCTCATAAAAACGCTCGTCCTCAATGGCAATAACAGCATTTTGTAAATACATAGGAATTTGACTTAACTTAATATACTCTCTGTTTTCATCCCCATGAAGCTTATCAAACTCCGCTCCACTGGCATCATATATAAGCGAAGTATAAGATTCCGGCGTAACATCCGCAGTATTGATCATATCCGTACCCTTTAGGATACCAAACACCGTCCCTAATCCAGCGCCCACAACCGCAAAACCAATAATCACGACAATCGCCACAAGTATCTTAAATATTCTACTTGCCCCTTTGCGCTTACGCCGCTTTTTCTTTTTTGGATTTGAACGCGTTGAGCGGGATGACGAACTGCTTCTTGGAGCGTCATCAGGAGGACGTCTCCTTTGATGCGATTCACTCATATACATAAACCCCCTTTAATTCAATATGATTATAGCAGAAATCACCAAATAGGAAAAGAAAAATTTACTTAAAACAATCTTAAGCCTAATTTTCAGTTGATAACTATGTAATTTCATTGTAATTTCTTTTTGATAATCTAACTTTTTTATTCATATCTTTGTTTAAAGAGGTGAATAAAAATGAGAACAAGAAAACGCAAAAAAAATAGGGGGATACTATCTCTTGTCGTTATTTTTATTTGTGCATTTTCCCTTACCATTTTAGTCTTATACAAAGTGGAAAAAAAAATTATGCCTTCCCTGCAAGAAATTTCCCATAATCGTTCTATGGCTATGGCGAATGAAGTAATAAATGATTCTATCCAAAAAGTAATCGCTGAACAAACACTTTCGACAGATAGTTTTTTAGTTTTGACGGATAAGGAAAACTCTACATACAGTGTAGACACGCAGCAGATTAATCTTTTTTGCACAAATCTAAACAAAAAAATCAATACTGCCATGCAAGCCTTGCCAAACGAGAGGATTTTAATACCTTTAGGCGCCGCATCAAATTCTAATTTTTTTGCAAATTGGGGACCAATGATACCATTTACCTTAATGCCCGGGGGCGAAATCTTATCAGATTATGAAACCTCTTTTATAAACGCAGGCATTAATCAGATTAATTATAAAATTTGGATTAATTTAACACTCGAAATTCAAATTGTAAATCCTCTTTATACCGAGAAGATTTCCTTAACAAAAAAAATTATGCTGGTGGATACAATTATTGGCGGAAAAGTGCCCGAACTTTATTTTACCACGGGACAAAACTAGAATATCTATTGACAGAACGGACAAAATATTATTAAATGGTAAGAGAATTTAGATTTACTAATTTTTGGAGGTACTGGAAATGATTAAAACATTAAACGATTTTTTAAACGAAGTTGGTAGTCTTTCTTATGATAATGGCGACTATGTGATAATTAAGGATAAACTGAAAGAAAAAGAAGTAAAAGGCTTTGTAGACTGTTTTCTTCCAGGAACAGAAATTTTAAGCGATGGCAAAAACGGAAAACCATTAACTTTAAAAGGCGCAGCAAATACGGATAAAGGGGCAACAGGTGAGGAATATCTGGAATTTACAGGATTTCAGTTGTATGACTTCTCGGATACTGATGGAAATTGGTATCTTGTTACGATCCCCTCCTTGGAAAAGTTGGAGGAATATCTCTTAAGTGAGGCCGGTTATCTGAATTTCTACAGTACGCAGATGTTTGTATTTGAAAACGGCGTAGTAAAGCCTTTTGAAATTATGTTTAACGGAGATAACGATACCGTGGTCGGCATTGACAAAGATTCCATGGATGCTCCTTTAGATATTCCTGCTTTGCGAGAGAGAATTTGGGTTAGATGGAGAGATCCAGAAGAATTAAAGCCTTTGACAGATTCTGATATTGCAGCCTATAAAAAATCCATTGGAAAATAATTTACTTTTATTTGCACACTTTAATATGAATGATAATAACAGTGTTAGTAGCAGCCTCTGCATCTAGCACTGTTTTTTTGCAGTTCAGCTTCCTTTGTGTGTTAGGGATTTTGGAATAATATGAATATTTTCACTAATCCATCACATAAATTTCCATTTTGAATAAAAAATAGTATGAGAGGTTGTCTCATATTGTTTTATTCACTATTTTATATTTTATGAGGAGATGATTTTATGGGAATGCCCGAAATAATTGCAAGTACCACCACCCGTTCACAGGCAATTACGGATGTGATTGAATCCGTAGCCTGTGAGCAAGCAGCACTTTCTCATATTTTAAATGCAGAGGGAGAAAAACTACAAGCTGTTCTTGCAACACAAACAGATACCGCGAATCTTTTATTGACCAATGCATCGATTAAAAAAACGGTCAGCACCATAACATTTTTAGAACTGGTTTTAACAAAAAAACTAGAATTATTTGAAGATTGCCTCTGTCCGCCCCCCATACCTTGTATCCCTGTTCAAGATGTAACAATCGAAGTAATCCCTCCGGATTTAGGCAGAACTGTAACAAAAATAAATAATCAGAATTTCACAATTAGTAAGCAAAGTGCCACAGAACTAGCCGGCAGTGTATTAATTACGGTTGTACCCGATTATCCCATTGCTTTAACAGCAGCACCTGTAGGGGTTTCTTTATCAGGGAACATTCTGACTATCGATTACTCTGTTGTTACAGAAGGCGAAATCACTTTAACAGCGGGAACTGGCGAATGCGAAATTGAAATTTCAATTGAATTCTTTGATATTAACGGCTAATATTTAGCAAGGCACGGAGATAATCATTGACTCAAAAGCATTCATAAAACACTATTCAAAAAAAGCCGCATATTGCTATGCGGCTTTTTCAATAAACAAATTTAATGTTATTCTTTCACAAAGGATATCAATAAATCTCCCTGACTTACTTTTTCACCCTCGACAGCATAAATTTTGTCAATCACGCCGTCCTCTTTGGCTACGATAGAGGTTTCCATCTTCATCGCCTCAACGGTAAGCAAAGGCTGATTTTTCTTCACTGCATCCCCTTCCTTTACAAAAACCTTGCTGATTGTACCGGGAATAGAGGAACCCAAGTGGAAAGGATTATTTTTATCCGCCTTTAACTTACGGTCGCTCTTTACCTCCAAATTCTGATCCAGTACCTTTACTTCACGCACGGCACCATTGATTTCAAAGGTCAGGGTACGGAAGCCTTCGGAATCAGGGTCAGACATATCCATATATTTAATCAAAATATTTTTGCCTTCGCCAATTTCAATAGAGGTTTCTTCGCCCTTTGCCAAACCAAAGAAATATACATCGCTGGTCAATTTGGAAACGTCCGTATAATATTCCCAATGATAGCAGTAATCGTCATATACCTTGGGATACATTGCATAGCTAATGATATTTCTTGGGTTAATGCGCTTCATCGTATGGGTTTCAAGCAAATGCTTTTCAATTGCCTTCAAATCTGCAGGCGGCAATAATGCACCTGCTCTGCCTTCGATAGGCTTCTTGCCCTTTAATACGATTTTTTGCAATTCTTCAGGGAAACCGCCTTCTGGCTTACCGATGTTACCCATAAAATAATCCACAACAGAATCAGGGTAAGACAAATCTTTGCCCTCTGTCAAAATATTATCTTGATTCAAACCGTTCTTGGACATAAAAATCGCCATATCTCCAACAACCTTAGAAGAAGGTGTAACCTTAATGATATTACCCAAAAGGTCATTTGCCTGCTTATACAATTCCTTGATTTCTTCGAAGTTATCCGCAGAACCCATGTCCTTAACCTGTGCCAAAAGGTTAGAATACTGGCCACCGGGGATTTCATATTTGTAAATTTCAGTATTGGGTGTTTTCATTTCACTTTCAAAGCCTGTGAAAATCTGACGCACACCCTCATAGTAGCGGCTTAATTCTACCAACTGATCTGTATCCAAGCATGTATCTCTTTCAGTACCCTTCAACGCCTCTACCACTGCATTCATAGAAGGCTGGCTGGTCAAGGAGCTCATTGACTGGATTGCCAAGTCAGCAATATTTACCCCTGCTTCTGCCGCCATTAAAACGGTGCTTACACCGTTGCCTGTTGTATCATGGGTATGCAGGTGCAAAGGAATATTTAATTCTGATTTTAATGCCGTAAACAACTCTTTTGCTGCGTATGGCTTCAGCAAGCCCGCCATATCCTTAATAGCAAAAATGTGACAGCCCAATGCTTCCAGTTCCTTCGCCTTACGAACATAATAATCCAAGGTATATTTTGTTTCGTTGGGATTTAAAATATCACCCGTATAGCAAATTGCGCCCTCAACGATTTTGCCCGTTTTCAAAGCTTCATCAATTGGCATTTTCATATTTTCAACCCAGTTTAAGCTATCGAAAATACGGAAAATATCTACGCCTCTTTCTGCGGAAATTTTGATAAATTCCTGCACCATGTTATCTGGGTAGTTTGCATAACCAACGGCATTAGATGCACGCAACAGCATCTGAATTAAGGTGTTTGGCATTGCCTTAGAAAGCTGCTGCAAACGAATCCAAGGGGATTCCTTTAAGAAACGATATGCAACGTCAAAGGTTGCACCGCCCCATGCTTCCACGGAAAAAGCTTTTTCCATTGCCATATTGGTTGCAGGTGCCGCAACAATCAAATCATTGGTACGCAGGCGTGTTGCCATCAAGGATTGATGGGCGTCACGCATGGTTGTATCAGTTACAAACAGGCGTTTTTCATTGATCAAACTCTGGCAAAAATCCTTTGCGCCCATTTTTAAGAAGGCATTCTTTGCGCCGTTCACTTCAATGGTAGAACCATCCTCATTCCTACCAAAGGACGGTGCAACAATTTTATCAAACTCAGGCTTATTTCCTTTTGACTCGTTTACAATTTTATTGCCGATGAATTCAGCAATTTTTGTAGCACGGTCTTTTCCAAGAACAATATGGAACAGCTCAGGTGTGTTTTCAATGAAGGTAGTTGTACATTTTCCGTCCATCCAAACTTGGCTTTTCAAAACATTAATGAGGAAAGGAATGTTGGTTTTTACACCACGAATTCTTGTTTCCTTAAGTGCACGAATCGCCTTACTGGTTGCGTTCTCAAAGCGTCTGTCATGGGCAATGATTTTAACCAACAAGCTATCATAGTAAGGTGTAATTTCCGCTCCGGTGTATGCGGTACCGCCATCCAAACGAATCCCGTTGCCTGCTGGGGAACGATAAACGTTAATTTTGCCTGTATCAGGCAGGAAGTTATTGGCAGGGTCCTCCGTTGTGATACGCAGCTGAATGGCATAGCCATTGCAAGCAATTTCCTTTTGAGAAGGAATGCCGATTTCGGCGGAATTAAGAGGATAGCCTTCCTCAACCAAAATCTGCGCCTGCACAATGTCAATCCCCGTTACTGATTCCGTTACGGTATGCTCAACCTGAATTCTGGGGTTCATTTCAATAAAATAATAATTTTCATCTGCATCAACCAAAAATTCCAATGTACCTGCATTTTTATAGCGAACATGCCTTGACAAACGAACCGCATCGCTAAAAATCTTTTCTCTAACTTCGTCGCTTACCGTAAAAGCAGGTGCAAATTCCACTACCTTCTGATGACGTCTTTGCACAGAACAGTCACGGTCAAAAAGATGAACCACATTGCCATATTTATCGCCCAAAACCTGAACCTCAATATGCTTGGGGTTACGAAGGTATTTTTCAACGAAAATTTTATCATCCCCGAAAGCCTTTTTGGCTTCATTTCTTGCTTCTTCAAATTCTTTTGGCATTTCCGAAGCATTATTTACAATACGCATACCACGACCGCCACCGCCGTTGCTTGCCTTGAGCATAACGGGATAGCCAACTTTTTCCGCCACCCTCAACACTTCATCCAAATCACGAATTGCATGATCAACGCCGGGGATAATGGGCACATTACATTCAATCGCCATTTGCTTGGAGGAGATTTTATCACCCATGGCATACATAACTTCAACCTCAGGGCCGATAAAAGCAATTCCAGCTTTTTTACAAGCGGAAACAAAATCAGGATTTTCTGAAAGGAAGCCGTAGCCGGGATGAATGGCATCCGCGCCCTTTGCCTTTGCAATTTTAATGATATTATCAATATCCAAATATGCATCGATAGGCCCTTTTTCAGGATTCAGCATATATGCTTCGTCTGTTTTGGTACGAAAAAGAGAGTATTTGTCTTCTTTGGAAAAGATACCTATAGTTTGGATGCCCAGTTCGTTCAAGGCACGATACACACGAATGGCAATTTCGCCACGGTTTGCTACAAGCACCTTTTTAAACTTCTTAATTTGTACTTCCTGCATTTTTATACCTCCCTAATCATTATGCTTCTTAATCAAAAACCTCGGTTTACAATTAAAAAATCTTGTTTTCTATTATAATATACATTGGCTTATTCGTAAACTAAAAATCTGTAAAGGATTATATAAGGAAAACTTATACATCCCGTCATTTTTTCCTAGCAGGGAATATTTTTCCTATTAATTGTATCAGGTTTTTGCATTCAATGACTTCTAAATTATCCAATTTTACTTTACGGGCGCCATCGAACGCCACAAATACCTTTTGAAAGCCCATTCTGTCTAATTCCCGAATGCGCCCTTCCATGGCAGGTATTTTTTTCAGTTCACCGGTCAAGCCAACATCGGCAATGAATGCCCAGTCCGACGGAAGGGGGAAATCACGAACACCGGAAACAATACTCATTAATACCGCCAAATTTGTGGCCTGTTCCTTTAAATATAACCCCCCGGTTGTTTTAACAACTACATTTTTATCATATAGTTTTAACCCGCCCCGCTGTTCCAATACGGATAAAAGTGTATTCAGGGTGTCTTTTTTCATATTTTCGCTGATTCTCAAGGGATAGGGCGTGAAAGAATTGGAAACCAAGCTTTCGATTTCTGCAATTACAGGGCGAGAACCTTCCCGCAAAACTGTAATCGCACTTCCTGAAACCGCATCCTCTTTTTTTCGTTTGGTTACAAAATATTCCGAAGGATTATCAATGGAGGAAAGCCCTTTTTCTGTCATGGCAAAAAAGCCCATCTCCCCTGTACTGCCAAAACGGTTTTTTGAGGCAATGAGGCTTCTGAGCTCCTCCGCCCCTTCGCCTTCCAAAATCAAAACCGTATCCACCAAATGCTCCAAGGCTCGTAAGCCTGCAATTTCATCGTTTTTATTCATCTGCCCAATCATAAATACAGCTCTGGGACGGGCTTTATTTTTTGCGGATTGCACCAACGCTGAAGCACATTCCATGGTTTGCGTGGGATTTCCCGCTCTGGAGGGGTAAAATTCCGCCAAAGCAAAGGTTTGGATACTATCTAAAATAATCAAATCCGCATCAACCTCGGCAATTGCCTCCAGCACCCGATCCATAGAGGTGTCCGCCAAAATCCAAATATTATCCTCAACCTTTTCCAAAATACGGTCGGCTCTGCTTTTGATTTGACTATCGCTTTCTTCGCCGGAAGCATAGAGAACGCGTTTGCCTGCCTTTGCCAATTGACTGGCAACCATTAACGACAGGGTTGATTTTCCGCCGCCGGGTGGGGAAGTAATAATGGTAACGGAATCCCTGACAATACCGCCGCCCATAACACGGTCAAACTCAGCGATACCCGTGAATAAGCGTTCATTTCCCATGATTTCAACTTCTGACAAGCGAGAAACAGACTGGTTGGAGGAGCTTTTCGAAACTGTTTTTGTAAAAGCTTGTCCCTTTTGACCCTTTACCTCTTCCTGTTCCTCAAATGTATTCCATTCTCCACATCTTGTGCATCTTCCTGCCCATTTTGGACTAACATATCCACAAGAGGAACAAACATATACCGTTTTAGTCTTCATATCTCCACTCCTTGCCAAGAAAAAATCTATATTCAGAAAAAGTGGGCTGTATGTGAATACAGTCCACTTTGCATTTATTAACTAATCTTTTCAACCTTTACATATGGCGTATTATTTTGCAATTCTACGCTAAGGGTTACCTTACCCGCCATATTTGTTTTTACTTTACCTACATTTACATCATCAATCAAAATTTTATACTCCGTTGCCGGCTCCATCTCCAAGGTCAACTGAACATCTTCTTGCCCTTCAACCATGAAAAATGCACCCTTCTCGGTTAGTAAAAATTTATGTATGGTAGCGCCGGGCACTACCTCCATAAGCATTTTTCCGTTCTTTTCCAGCTTTGTAATTTCATTATATGTTTTAACCTTGTAAAGATCTCCTGACACTTCAAAATCCAAAACCTTTTTCTTCTCGTCCATTAAATAGTTGCCGAAGCTGATACTACCATCATCTTCCTGACGAATCAATTCTTCGATTACAGCCATTACGCTACCTCCCAAAAATATTACATAAAAATATACATTTCGAAATATAATTCTAAATTTCGCCAAATTTCTCTTTTTATTTGGATTAGGTTGATTATAACACAAAACATGGTTTTGGTATATACCTAAATTTATTAATTAATAGGTAAAAAAACAATTATTTAACAGTTCTGAAAGAAAAGCCATTTGTCTTTATACCTACTGATACCTTGCTCCCACGCTTAAAGTTTCCACCTAAATATTCCTCTGCAAAAACGTCCTCAATCCTTGATTGCAGTGCTCGCCGCAAGGGTCTGGCACCATAAGCCTTATCATAGCCCACCTCTGCAATTTTTTCAATTGCCTTGTCTGTAAAGGTTAAGGCAATGTCCATATTTTCCTGCACTCTATCTGAAAGCTGTTTCGTCATAATTTTTACAATTTCAACAATATCCGTTTGTTCCAAAGGATGGAACACAATAATATCGTCAATTCGATTGATAAATTCCGGCTTAAAAATATTTTTCACTTCGTCCATTACGCTTTTTTTCATAGATTCATAGCTTTGCTCCGCTGTTTCCACACTGGTAAAGCCTAGTTTTTTCGGCGCAACAATGCTTCTTGCTCCGGCATTTGAGGTCATAATAATAACCGAATTTTTAAAATCAACCTTTCTGCCCTGACCGTCGGTAATATGTCCATCATCCAACACCTGCAAAAGGATATTAAACACTTCTGGGGATGCCTTTTCAATTTCATCAAAAAGAATCACAGAATAAGGGTTTCTACGAACCTTTTCACTGAGCTGACCGCCTTCTTCGTAGCCAACATATCCCGGAGGTGCGCCTACCATTCTGGATACGCTGTGTTTTTCCATATATTCGGACATATCGATACGAATCATGGAGTTTTCGTCACCAAAAAGTGCCTGCGCCAAGGCTTTGGAAAGCTCTGTTTTCCCAACGCCCGTCGGCCCTAAAAATAAGAAGGAACCGATAGGTCTGTTCGGGTCCTTTAACCCCACGCGCCCACGGCGAATTGCTCTGGATACGGCTTTTACCGCCTCATGCTGTCCCACCACTCTTTTGTGCAGTGTGTCTTCTAAGGCAAGTAATCTTGCGGTTTCTTCCTCCTTTATACTTTGCAAGGGAATTCCTGTCCAACGGGATAAAACCTCTGCCACTTCCTCAGGGGTAACGGTATGATCATTGGCATCGTTCTTTTTCTCCCACTCTTTCTGGGCTTCCTTTAATTGTGTGCGCAAGGTGTCCTGCTGTTTTTTAATCTGCCCTGCTTTTTCAAAATCCTCGGTTTTAATGGATTCCTCTTTTTCCTTCTCCATTTCCCCCAGCTTCTTTTGCAAATCCTTCACAGCAATTGGCGTAGAATATGTTTTTAAACGCAAGCGAGAAGCAGCCTCATCAATCAAATCAATGGCCTTATCTGGCAGAAAACGCTCCGTAACGTAGCGCATGGAAAGCTTCACTGCTGCCTCCACTGCTTCATCCGTAATGGTTACTTTATGATGCATTTCATATCTATCCCGAAGGGCACGAAGCATGCTAATTGCAGCCTGCTCGCTGGGTTCTTCCACCTTAACAGGCTGAAAACGGCGTTCAAAGGCCGCATCCTTTTCAATATACTTTCGATATTCATTCAGCGTGGTAGCGCCAATGAGCTGTATTTCTCCCCGGGCAAGGGAAGGCTTTAAAATATTAGAGGCATCAATGGCACCTTCTGCTGCACCCGCGCCGATAATGGTATGAATTTCATCAATAAACAGAATGATATTACCGTCTGCGCGCACCTCTGCCAAAGCCTTCTTCATCCTGTCCTCAAATTCACCACGGTATTTTGAACCCGCAATGACAGCTGAAAGATCCAGACTGATAATCTTTTTATTTTTTAACACCTCAGGAATACTTCCATCAGCAATTTTTTGTGCCAAACCCTCTACAATTGCCGTTTTTCCAACACCTGGGTCTCCCACAAGGCATGGGTTATTCTTTGTTCTTCTACTCAAAATTTGGATAATCCGTTCAATTTCTAAATCTCTGCCTACAATCGGGTCAAACTTGTTATTTTTCGCCATATCCGTAAGGTTACGGCTAAATTTATCTAAGGTTTCTGTTACACTCTTTTCATTTTCCTCGCCATTGGTGTTCATGCCCTTCACCCCAGTGGCTTCGCTGTCAGCGGCACCCAGCATATTCATGATGTCTCCATACACCTGCTGACGGTTTACGTTTAATTCCATTAAAATTTTTGTTGCAATATTGTCCTCTTCCCGAATCAAAGAAATCAGCATATGTTCTGTTCCAACATAACCCATGCCCATTTTTACCGCTTCTTGCAGGCTGAATTCCACAACCCGCTTTGCCCTGGGTGTATAGTCCACAGGAACATAAAAGGTTCTGTTATGTTCATTCAATGAAACAATTCTATCCATCACCTGATGATAGGTTATACCTTGCACTTCCAGTGCTTTTGCCGCTACACTTTCTTGAACAAGTGACAACCCCAGTAAAATATGTTCTGTTCCCACATACTTATTTCCCAGTTTTAACGCCGCCTCTTGGGCTCTCGCCAAAACCTCCTGTGCTTTTTTCGTATATTTTCCTTCCATGTTCTTCACCTTCCTTAACTTGTTAGCCATTAAAGCCTGTGATTGCTAATGCTATGTTTTAAATAAAAGAACTTCTCAGTTCTTCTATTCTTTTTCATATTTAATAATTTATACGAAAGATATGCTAAGAGGATAACTAAAATCTTTTAAATATTTTTAATCAAAAAACTTCCTCTTATATAATACCCACATTATAATACATAGATGATTAAAATGCAAAGCCTGTTTTATCATTTTCCATAAAAAAACGGAATGCTCCATCTGTTGGAATATCTTCAAAAAACCAAGGCTTTTTTGTGATTGGATGAACTCCTTTTAATGCATAAGCCCAAAGGGCAATTTCCGTCAGTCCCCCTCTTTGGAACAGAAGGTTATATTTTTTATCTCCCCAAATGGGTGCGCCTGCATGAGAAGTCTGCACCCGAATTTGATGATGACGCCCTGTTTCCAATTGAATTTCCACATAGCTCAAGGTCTGATTATCTTCCATCGTTGTTCTCAAAACCTCATAATGCAAAACAGCCTTTTTTGCCATCTTCTCCTTAGGGGAAACGACTTCCGAAAGATTGGTTCGCATATTTTTTTTCAGATAATCCACCAAGGTTCCTTTTCCCTCCGGCAAATTTCCACAAAGAACCGCTCGATAGCGTTTTTCCAAAAGCCCCTCTTGCATTTGCTTCGCAAAATTGGCCTCAACTTTTTTTGTTTTTGCAAAAACAAGAAGCCCACCAACGGGTCTGTCCAGACGGTGAATTAAACCAAGGGGGTGTCCACAATGTGCTTGTAAGGCGGTCAGCAAGTCCAAATCTCCTGTTTTGTCAGCCTGTGAAGGCATTCCTTGGGGCTTTCTGGCAACAAGCATTGCTTCGTCTTCAAATAATATTTTCCATTCCATTTCTACACTTCCTTCAAAAGAACTCCGCTTTTTGGCTGGAGCAGCAACCGAATATGCCCATTTTCTACCATTGCACTTGTACTCTCAGTATGATAACCGTTTTCCTCAGTTGTGAGAAAGGTTTTCATTCTTCCTTTTTCTTTCACACCAATTTGCCAAACGGGAACAAAAATTTCTCTCATTTTATCGCTGTTATTTAACACTACTGCACACCGATTCTGCTCTGTAAATCTTCCATAGCCAATGACGCCATATTCTCCAAATAATTGCTTAACGGAGCCAAAACGCAGTGCTTCATTTTCTTTTCGCAGGCGGATACAATCCTTGTGGAAAGCAATTAGCGCCGTATTTTCCCTGCCCCAAGGGTAAGGTCTGCGGTTATCGGGATCCGTCCAGCCCATAACGCCGGCTTCGTCACCATAATATATCGTTGGAGAGCCTAGCCATGTCATTTGAAAAAGCACCGCCTCCCGCATCACAGATAGATGAACATCCTCTTGTGCTGCGGCCGCCCCATTTGTATTCAATCTGCCCAGCTGACGGTTTGTTCGTGTTAAAAATCGAGAATGATCGTGATTAGAAAGCTCGTTCATTGCAGTCGTTATGGCTTGTATTGGCAATTTGGACATTTGATAAATCATACTGCCCCAAAATACATCTGCATTATTATATAAATCATCTCTTGCATCGGTGCTATGCTTGGATACACCTGTCAAAAACCAAGTTAAAGGCTCCATAAAAGCATCGTAATTCATAACGCTATCCCACTGATCGCCAAAAAGCCATGGTTTTGCTTCCCCATAATGCTCCGCTAAAATGAGGGCATCGGGGTTGGCTTTCTTGACTGCCTTTCGAAATTCCTTCCAAAAAACATGGTTAAACGCCTTCGTTTTCCCTAAATCTGCCGCCACATCCAACCGCCAGCCATCTGCACAAAAAGGCGGAGACACCCATTTTGCAGCAATTCTCAATATTTCTTGCTGTAATGCAGGACATCCCTCTATGTTCAGCTTGGGATGGTTTTCATAACCCCACCAGCCTTCATATTCATTGCCCTGTTGATTCCAATAGAAATAAGGACGGTAAGGACTGTTTTTATCTTGGAAAGCACCTTGGCTTTTGCCGATATAAACACCCTCTCTATCCATCCATTTGTGAAAGGCACCGCAATGATTAAATACACCATCAATAATCACTTTGATGCCCCTTTTATGGGCTTCCTCGACCAAAGTAGCGAAAAGCAAATCACTCTTTTCCAAATTGGTTGCATTGGTAACACGGGTAATATATTTGGTTGCGTCAGTATTGTTCTCAGAACCAAAGAGCAATGCGCCGTCCGACACCTCAATTACTCCAAGATGAGGGTCAATATGCTCATAGTCTTGAATATCGTATTTATGGTTGCTGGGGGAAACAAAAATGGGGTTCAAATAAATTGCATCAATACCCAAACCCTCAAGGTAATCCATTTTTTCTAAAATACCCTGCAAATCACCACCATAAAAATTACGGATATCCTCAACCTCAGGGTTCGAAAACCAATCCTCCACGCGCTTTACAGGTTTCCCCAAATACATATATTCATTGCTTAAAATATCATTTTTCCTGTCTCCATTAAAGAACCGATCAGGAAATATTTGGTACATTACCGCACCTTTTGCCCATTGGGGGGTATGGTAGTTCTTCAAAATTTCAAACCAGCCCTTGTCTTGAAATTTCTCAAACACACCGTATTTCGTATAATAAAGGGTAAAGCCTTCCCCTTCGATACAAAAATAATAATGCTCCTCCTCATTGGATGGCAATAATTCAACTTGATAATAGTCGAAAACAAAGCTCGCCCTCTTTTTTTCCATGGGCAAGCGGCATTTTTCTGTACAAAAAAAAGGTTGTAGCGCAATATCTCTTCCGGTTCTTAACGTAATGATAATACGATCATATTGGGATGGCTCCGACGGCATCCTATAATTTATCGTTTCATCGCTAAAAATTGCTTGTGAGCAAAAATATGGGATATTCTTCAGCCAAGAATAATCATCATAATTTGGCATAAACCCCACCTCCGTCCTAGGTTTTTTGAATTTTTCAAACATAAATAACAGCCAAAGGCCGGATTTCATTGCACAATTATACCATAAAAGAATAAAAAGAAAAGGGTGAAATGAAACACCGCTATATTCTATCACACTTTCTAAAATTTTAGTTGGAAATTTTGTTTTTTATGCGAAATGCAAAGGAAAAAGAGCAGCCTGCCGATGACTGCTCTTTTCCAAAAAGAGAAGGTATTTCTTATTGGGATTACGGATTTACCGCAATGTGAAAATATTGGGGAGTTTTCACAAACTCATTATATCATGTGGGACAAAAAATGTCTAGCGCAAATTGATAAAATTTTTAATTAACTTGTAAAATCGGATAACAATCGGACTAAATTCTCTTCCCCCAAAACATAAATCCCTTCTCTAAGCTCCTGTCGCTCCGGTTCAGGCAAAACCGAAATCGGAACTTGCGTTAATTCTTTCAGTCTCATTTTTTTATGAATATCTTCCATGAAAACCGCCAAATATCCTTCGTATTCCTTTAATAAATATACCTCGCTACTTTTTCCTTCCACAGAACAACGCAAAATCACCTTTTCCGGAGAAAAATAAACAATTTGCCACCCGTTATAAATACTTTGCATCTGCTCACGGCTCAATCCTTCCAGAAAATCGGGAACAGGCTCTTCCACTTCCTTCGTCATTGCATCCTTTGTATAATAATACTGGTATATAATTTTACCGTCTTTTTTCACTGTTACTTCTTTCTTTGCAACTGAAATTGACTGCTCTTGTGTTGAAATATTCTGCTTTTCTTGGTCTTTCGCTGTTAGATAGTAGCCCAGCCCCAACGATAGAAAAAAGCCGGCAAGGGCCAAAAGTACAACTTTTTTCTTCATATAATCCACCTCGAAAAAAGTATGCACACTTTTGGAAAATTTTATACAAAACTATCACAAGGCATAACAACTTATCTTATTTTTAAATTTGCTATTGAAAAGCCAGAAAAGTTTTTTCATAATAAACGCTATTTCTCCGTGAAATTTATTTCATTGGTTGAATCCTAAAATGCACAGGAACACCGTTTTCATAAGTACATGGCAGCTCTCCTTGGATTAACGGAAGCAAATAATCAATCATTTCCTGTGTTACGTCGTTGCCCTCCTGATTGATCCAATCGAGGGGAATCGTCTTAACCTGGTTTGCAATTTTTTCAATCTCCACAAAATCTATCTCAAATCGATAAGGCTTCGTAGATATTCTTTTCACTGCTGCCATTTTACCCGTTCCTCCTGCGATGGCGTAGTCTGCCGCCGCCATACCAAGAAGTCTGGATTCATAAATATCTGCTGCACTTGCCACATGAGAGGCACAACGCTGCATTAAATTGAGCTCCACACTTCTTACCTTACATCCAATTTCCTGACGTACAATTTCTTCTAAAAATCTTGCTGCACCAGCTAAAATTTTATGTCCAAAGGCATCCGTTGTTCTGTCTTGCAAACAATCGGTTATGTATTCGCCCTTTTCATTTTTAATACCCTCACTTACTGCAACGATAACCGCATGTTTTTCAGCCAGCTTGCCCCTTACATCCTCCAAAAATCGATCTACAGAAAAGGGTTTCTCGCAAAGATAGATTAAATCAGGTGCGCTGCTCCCATTGACTCTGCCTAAAACGGAGGACGCCGTCAGCCACCCTGCATCCCGACCCATCACTTCAACAATGGTTACAGCAGGTAAAGCATAAACATTACAATCACAGGCAATTTCCGAAAAAGTTGTTGCAATATATTTTGCCGCAGAACCAAACCCTGGGCAATGATCTGTTTCCGTCAAATCATTATCAATGGTTTTGGGTGCGCCCATAATACAAATGTCGTTTATTTTATGTAATCGGCAATAGTTAGCCAGTTTATGCACGGTATCCATAGAATCATTTCCGCCGATATAAACAAAATAACCAATATTATACTTTCTAAAAACAGAGATGATTTTTTCAAATTCAAAGGTGCTCTCCTCCCAATGGGAAAGCTTCATTCTACAAGAGCCGAGTGCCGAGGAAGGCGTTTGGCATAAAAGCTGTAAAGACTGCGGGTCAGAAAGCAAAGTATTCAATTCGATGATTCTTTCCGCCAAAATTCCCATAATTCCATTTTGAGCTCCGTAAATCTTATCAATGCTTTTATCCGACAAACCCTTTTCAACCACACCGCATAAAGTTGCATTAATTGCAGCAGAAGGCCCACCAGATTGAGCAACAAGTAAATTTTTCATTGATATCCGCCTCTCCAAACGATTTTATTTCTAAAAACTTAAGTCTAAGGTAATCCCGCATAATTCTGTATGTCCAGATGTGCAGTCAGATTTTTCGTCAGACAAAACAAAAAACGCAGCGAATACTGGAGGTATTTGCGAGCATTTTTGTGCAGGCTGACGGAAAAGGTACAATCAGATGGGCGTACAAGGCACAGGTGGGAATTGTGCGGGGTTGCCCTAATTATAGGGGTTCTCTCGACAAGAAACAACAACATTTTATTCCAGTTAAAAGTTTTCTCCATACTGGTGCCCTCAGTACTGAATGCCAAAAAATTTTGCAGCAACAAAAAAGTCGGCTTTCGCCGACTCTTTTACAGTCTGAACTCTATGCAGTCATAGAGATTTTCGCTCAATTATTCCTCATTACGGCGAAAAAGGCTCTTTTTCTTTTTCGGCTGTTCAATTTGAACGGGAGCTTCGTTAGATAAGTTTGGTTCTCTCTTACCAAAAACTTCGCCCTTTAAAACAGGAACACGAACACCTTTGTTTAAGCCAAATTCAATAATAAAGCTTTCATATGTGATATCTACAACCTTACCAAACATACCATTATTTGTGATTACAGAGTCACCCACATCAATTGAGCTTCTCAATTCCGCTAACTGTTTTTCTTTTTTCTGATTTGGGCGTACAGAAAGGAAGTACATAACACCTACAAGGAGTACACAGTAAAGCACGATTAACATAACCGGATTGCTGCTCGCAAAGGCTCCGAAAATATTTCCGCCGGAAGAAGTTGTAGAAGCAGCGGCATCCCCGCTACTAGGTAAAATTGTTGTGCTTGCATCTAATAAAAAAGGTACGAACGACATTTGTATCTCTCCTAACATAGTTTTCTCAATACTTGAATCAAAAAAATCCGCTTCAAGCTTTTTATTGGTATCGAAACAATTATATATAAAAATCAATTTGACGTCAAGGAATTATTTCCCTTTGTCTTGTTGAAACCCTTCCAATTTTGCCTTTTTATATTCCGGAAACCTATTTTCATCCAATGCCAATCTAATTTCTTCCATCATCGTATTGAAAAAATATAGGTTATGCATAACGCATAAACGCATTGCCAACATTTCTTTTGCCTTGAAAAGATGACGAATATAAGCCTTTGAGTATCTGCGGCATACAGGGCAATCGCAGGTTGCATCAATGGGCGTATCGTCCAGCTCATGCTTTGCGTTCAGCAGGTTCAATTTACCCCCATTGGTATAAACATGGGCATGGCGACCGTTTCTAGCCGGCAAAACACAATCGAAGAAATCAATTCCCCTTTCTACAGATTCCAAAATATTTTCAGGAGTACCAACGCCCATTAAATATGTTGGTTTGTTTTGGGGCAAATAAGGAACGACTTCCTCTAATATATGGTACATTTCAGCATGGGTTTCCCCTACTGCAAGACCACCCACAGCATAGCCATCCAAATCCAACTCTGAAATACGTTTCGCATGTTCAATTCGTATATCAGGATAAATTGCACCTTGATTAATGCCAAATAGCATTTGCTTTTTGTTAATAGTATCCTCCAGGCTATTTAAGCGTGTTATTTCCTTTTTGCAACGCTCCAGCCAACGGGTGGTTCGAGCCACAGATGCCTCAACATAAGGCCGTTCGGCAGGAATTCCAATACATTCATCAAAAGCCATTGCAATGGTGGATGCAAGATTTGACTGGATTTGCATACTCTCCTCCGGTCCCATAAAAATTTTATGTCCATCAATATGGGAGCTGAAACGCACGCCTTCCTCTGTAATTTTTCTGAGAGAAGTAAGGGAAAACACCTGAAAACCACCGGAATCTGTTAAAATCGGCTTGTCCCAAACCATAAATTTATGAAGGCCACCCAGCTGCTTTACAACTTTATCACCGGGACGCAAATGCAGGTGATAGGTGTTTGAAAGTTCAACCTGACATTTTATCTGTTCTAAATCCTCAGTTGAAACAGCACCTTTGATGGCCGCCAAGGTTCCTACGTTCATAAACACAGGGGTTTGAATCACCCCATGAGGCGTGTGAAACTCACCTCGTTTGGCTCTTCCGCAAGTTTTTATTAATTTATACATAAGTCTCCCCGTTTCTATTTTTCATACGTAAACATAATAATAACGTTTTTCCCATTTTTAATCAAGAGAATTTATTTATTTTGGATAAAATTAGTCATATTTTCTTTAGCTTTTGTCAATAACATGATATAATATTTAAATTGCTTATAAAAAGAATGATTACACAAATTAATATTTAGCATATGACAAAGCTATCATCTTATTATTAAATGGTTTCCCCTTCTTCCATGCGCTGTCGAAGCATTTAATCAGCGATTGGTAAAAATCGAAAAATGAACGGAGTAAGAAAAATGAGTATAGAATTAATTGCAAGTACAACCTTCGGGCTCGAATCTGTTGTAAAGCGAGAATGCCAAGCCCTTGGATTTCAAAATATCAATGTTTTAGACGGTAAGGTTGAATTTACGGGAAATGAAGAAGACATCGTAAAAGCAAACCTTTGGTTGCGCTGTGCGGGAAGAATATGGATAAAAATTGGCAGCTTCACCGCAGTCACCTTTACCGAATTATTTGACCAAACAAAAGCTTTGCCATGGGGCGATTGGATTCCTCAGGACGGAAAATTCACCGTCGTAGGTAAATCCGTGAAATCCACTCTCTTCAGCGTGCCCGATTGCCAAGCAATTGTAAAAAAAGCTGTGGTGGAAAAGCTAAAGGATAAATATAAAACCGATTGGTTTGATGAAACAGGCGCTTCTTATACCATTCAAGTCGGGATTTTAAAAGATGTTGTAATCCTTGCCATTGATAGCAGCGGCTCCGGTTTACACATGCGTGGATACCGCGCAAATGCATTAGACGCGCCCCTAAAAGAATCCCTTGCATCAGCCATGGTGCAGCTTAGCTATTGGCAGAAGGACAGAATTTTATTGGATCCCTTTTGCGGTTCCGGCACCATTCCCATCGAAGCGGCAATGCTTGCAAGAAATATTGCCCCTGGCTTGCAAAGAAAATTCGCCAGTGAAGAATGGGAGCGAATCGGAAAGGAACGCTGGAAAAAGGCGCGTGCTGAGGCTTATCAAGCAATTGATTATGATGTTTTCCCTAAAATTTACGGAAGTGATATTGACCCGGCGGCCATTACCCTTGCCAAGGCGAATGCAGAAAAAGCCGGTGTGGATGACTGCATTACCTTTGAAGTTAAGCCTTTGCGCGAAATTTCTTTACCGGGAAAATATGGTGTTATCATAGCAAATCCACCCTATGGCGAACGTATTGGTGAGTTAAAGGAAGTGGAAGAAATGTATCGTGATTTAGGCGCTATCATGAAAGGGGATTACACATGGTCAACCTATCTTATCACGTCTATGGAATACTTTGAAACACTATTTGGTCGAAAAGCAGATAAGAAAAGAAAACTGTTTAACGGTCGCATCAAAACGGATTATTATCAATTTGAAGGGCCCAGACCCCCTCGCACTTAAAAATAAAAGTTGCATTGCCAAATACAAATTTCGGCAATGCAACTTCTTTTATTTTAAAATAATAGATTGAGCTATCCTTCGTACATTCGAAGGCATAAGATTATAAATTAGAATAATTGCTTAGCACAATACTGCTGCCAATTCTTCAACAGCCAATGCTTCATCAGCGCCATCCGCAAAAATCGTAGCGGATTGACCTTCCTTCATGTTTAGCGCAATGGTACCCATGATGCTTTTTGCGTTAATTTTCTTTTCTTCCACACTTACTTGAATTTCCGAATTGAATTTACTTGCTGTCTGCACAAAATAAGCTGCCTGTCTTGCATCTAAAGATGTTTTGATTGTCACTGTTCTCTGTGTCATTTTTCTTCACCCTTACCCTCTCTGAGCGTCTCTGCTAAGTTGCTGATTTTCCGCAGTCTGTGATTTACTCCGGATTTGCCTACCGGCTCTGCCAAATAGGTTCCCAATTCCTTAAGGCTGGTGTCCGGATATTCCAACCGAAGTCTTGCCATTTCCTGTAACTGCTTAGGAAGCTTATCAAGCCCAATGGTTTGTTGGATATATGTAATATCTTCCAATTGGTTGACCGCCGCAAGAACCACTTTGTTAATATTTGCCGTTTCACAATTCACTTTTCTGTTAATATCGTTTCGCATTTCCTTCACAATACGAACGTTTTCCAGATCCATTAGTGCAATATGTGCACCCATGATATTAAACAAATCAACAATTTGCTCTCCTTCTTTTAGATACACAATAAAATGGTCTTTGCGCTCTACCACTTTTGAGTCAAGATCAAAGGTATTCACCAGATCCCGAAGCTGTGCTGCCAATTCAGCGGAAGGCATTACAAACTCTAGGTGATAGTTTTTTTCAGGGTTGTTTACCGAGCCAACCGCAATAAATGCTCCACGAATGTACGCACGTCGGCAACATATGCTGCTAACCACCGTGGGATACATCTTATTTTGAATAACCGGTATACCATCCTTAGTTAACAAGATGCCTGTTGCCCTAAGTAACCTTTCAACTTGGTCAGAATCTTTGAGCAAAAGAACATAGACCTTTGCCCTGCGTTTTTTACCGCCGGATTTGATAGTTATTTCACTGTTAATATTAAAAGTATTTTTCAATAATGTAAAGCATTTTTTCGCAACAAGGTAATTTTCAGTCTGAATTTTTAAACAAAAAAAGTCTTTATAAAACGCAATATTTCCACAAATATTTATAAAAGCAGAGAGTTCGGCTATTCTACAGTGTCTCCCATTTCCAAAATGTTCGTCAATCTCTTGCCTTACCTTAGATGAAAATGACAAATTTACGCCTCCTCACAAGTTTTTGTGTACCGCAAAATTTTTAAGACTGTTTTTTATGACGAGCGTCTTTTTCTATATCATTGTGCTTTAACAACAGTGTATGCTTGTCCTTGTCTAAAGCATAATATAAAGCATTTGCTAAGGTAACCGAGCGGTGCTTTCCTCCCGTACAGCCAATGCTGATTACAAGACTATTCTTCCCCTCTTTTACATAAAGAGGTAATAAAAATTCAACCATTTCAACCAATTTTTTCAAGAATTCCTGACTTTCTTGAAACGCCATCACATAATCACTAACGGGCGCATCATTTCCAGTCATTTCTTTTAGCTCCTGAATATAAAAGGGATTCGGCAAAAACCGTACGTCGAAAACCAAGTCGCTGTCAACAGGAATACCATATTTAAACCCAAAGGAACAAACTGTAATCATAAGGCTATCAAAATGCTGATTTTCCATGAAAATGCGATTGATTTGCACCTTTAATTCTCTGGTAAGCACGTTCGTCGTATCCAAAATGTAGGTGGCACGACCCTTTACTTCTTCAAGCATTTCCCGCTCCAGCAAAATACCATCTTCAATGGAGCCTTTTCTGGAAAGGGGATGACTGCGGCGCGTTTCTTTATAACGCTTGATGAGGGTATTGTCAGAGGCATCCAAGAAAATAATTTCGTATTGATAGCCCTTTTCCTCCAGGGTAAATAAAACATGGAATAAGTCGTTAAACAGCTTTCCTCCCCGAATATCCACCCCCATGGCAACACGTTCAATTTCCCCTTCTTGTTCATAGCAAAGCGCGGCAAATTTTGGAATCAATGCCGGTGGCAAATTATCCACGCAGAAAAAATTTATGTCCTCCAAAAATTTCAGAACAGATGACTTTCCTGCGCCGGACATACCCGTAACAATTACAAATCTCATAGAAAATCTTCTCCTTTGTGTAGCGCTTAAATCTCCCCTATAATTTTTACTTCTGTTTCCAAATGCACGCCAAATTTTTCAAAAACAGTTTGTTGGCAAAACGAAATCAAATCAAGAATATCCTGCGTGGTAGCATTTCCCGTATTAACAATAAACCCTGCATGTTTTTCGGAAACCTGTGCCCCTCCAATGCTCTTGCCTTTTAAGCCTGCATCCTGTATTAATTTCCCCGCAAAATAGCCCTCCGGCCGCTTGAAGGTACTGCCTGCGCTGGGGTATTGCAACGGTTGCTTTTCCCGTCTTTGTTCCCCAAGCTCCGCCACTTTCGTCTTAATTTCCTCTGGGTTGCCATTTTGCAATTTCAGTTTGGCTCTTAAAAGAATATGCCCCTCTTTTGGCAAAATACTATGCCGATAGGATAATTCCAAATCATTTGCAAAAATCGTCTTTATTTCCATTTCTTTTGTTAAAACCTCAGCCAAAACCAAAACATCTTTCATTTCACCGCCATAAGCCCCGGCGTTCATTGTTATTGCTCCGCCTACGGTGCCTGGAATACCCGATGCAAATTCAAGTCCTGTCAACGCATTTTCAGCCGCTTTGGCTGATAAGGCAGTCAAAAGTGCACCGCCTTCAACAGAAACATATTCACCGTCAATATCAGCCTTAGACAATCTTCTGCCCAGCTGAATGACTGCTCCTCGAATGCCCTTATCCCGCACCAAAAGGTTGCTGCCATTGCCAATTACCATAAACGGAATATGATTCTCTTTTAAAATACAGATGCTCTCTTTTACTTCCTTAAAGCTACCCGGCATAATAAAAATATCCGCCGGCCCACCAGTACGAAATGTGGTATGCTTATTCATCGGTTCGTCCGCTAAAACAGCATCCTCACCCAGTCTTTGGCGCAGTGCCTCTACTACTGAACCCATATAGTCACCTTCCTATTTTGTCTCAGTAAAATTGTTTTGCAAAATCTTTTTTTCCAGCTCCATCGCCGTATTATTCCCCATTTTCTTTTGGCGATTACTGATTGCTGCAGATTCACAAATAACAGCAACATTCCTGCCCGGACGAATGGGAATGGTATTACAAATTACTTTATTCCCTATAATTTCAATATATTCATCGTTTAAACCCAAGCGATCATAAGAGCATTGATTCCCATCCCAATTTTCCAGCTTGATCACCAAATCAATGGATTTTTGCTGCTTCACCGCACCAATGCCAAATAATTCTTTTACATTAATAATTCCAATTCCCCGCAATTCAATTAAATATTGAATCAGCTCGGGGCAAGTTCCCACCAGCGTTTGGTCGGCAATTTTTTTGATTTCCACTGCATCATCGGCAATCAAACGATGCCCTCTTTTAATTAATTCCAAAGCAGTTTCGCTTTTTCCGATACCGCTCGCCCCTGTGATTAAAACGCCCTCGCCATAAATATCAACCAAAACGCCATGCATGGTTACACGATCAGCCAATTCGCCTCTCAGCCACATAATCATTTCAGCGGCAAAATCCGTGGTAGTTTTACAGGTTCTGAAAATTGGAACGTCATGCTTTCTACCATAAAAAAGCATTTCGGGGAAGATTTCTAAATTTTTACAAATCATCAAGCAAGGAATATGACATTCGAACAAATGACATATTGCCTCCTCCCTCGTACGCTCATCCAAAGTCTGTAAATAGCTATGCTCCACCCTGCCTATAATTTGTAATCTATCATTGTCAAAACGATGATAAAACCCTGTTAGCTGTAATGCAGGGCGATTTACTTCCTTGCGGGTAATCACCCGATTTGATATGTCAACCTCAGGTAAAATATTCTCCAATTGAAATTCTTCAACAATTTTTGTTAATCTTGCGCTATACATGAAAACCTCCTTCGAAAAAACAGCTCGTATTCACTGTTATCATAACCGAAAACGGTTAATTTTGCAAATCCTCCTGATGAAAAAAGGCATAAACCTGTTCCGCAGAAGGAATATTCATTTCTTCCACTTCCAAAAGCTCTGACACCTCTGCCCCAGCAATATCTTCAATGGCCCCAAAATGGCGCATTAAAGCCTTTCTACGAATTTCTCCAATCCCCTTAATATCATCTAAAACAGAGTGTAAACCTTTTTCCTGACGCAGCTTCCTATGATAGGTAATGGCAAAACGATGCACCTCATCCTGTATTCTGGTTAACAGGCGAAAGCCTTCAGAGGTAAATGGAATCTTGATTTCTTCTCCGTCAAATAATAGGCCACGGGTGCGGTGTTTCTCGTCCTTTACCATGCCGCAAACAGGAATATCCATGCCAAAGGATAATAAAACCTCCTCGGCAGCACTCACTTGAATCTTTCCGCCATCCATAAAGATCAAGTCCGGCAAACGGGTAAAGCTACTGGCTTTCCCTTCTGCTTTTTCCTTTAAGGCATGATTTAACCGACGGGTAATAACCTCTTTCATCGATGCATAATCATTTGCACCAATGACGGTTTTTATACGAAACTTTCGATAGTCACTGTTTTTGGGCTTCCCCTCTTCAAACACCACCATGGAACCCACCGACTCAAAGCCCTGTGTGTTGGAAATATCATAGGCCTCCACACGTTGGAGTGCTTGCGGAAGTCCCAAAGCCTGACGAAGCTCCTCCATTGCTCCCTTAGTGCGTTGTTCCTCTTTGCGTAATTTCTCGCCGAATTGTTCAAAAATAAGCATGGCATTTTTATGGGCAAGCTCAACCAATTTTTGTTTTTCGCCCTTGATGGGCACGGTAAAGGTAACCTTCACCCCTCTTTTATTACTAAGATATTCTGCCAAAAGCTCTTTTTCCTCAGCAAGCAAATCCTCCTGCAAAATGATTTCCCTGGGAATATACGCAGTCCCTGTATAAAACTGCTGCACAAAGGCAGTTAAAATTTCACTTCGGTTTTGTTCTTCCAAGGCGGTCATGGTGAAATTCTCCCGCCCGGTCATTTTTCCATGCCGAATAAAGAAAACCTGTATCAAGCATTCGTGAAACGCACGAACCATAGCAATAACATCGGCATCCCCCACAGACATATTCGACATTTTCTGTTTTTGGGCAATGCTTTGTACCGCACGAATTTTATCTCTTAATGCAGCGGCCTTTTCAAACTCCATATTCTCTGAAGCTTCCGCCATTTCTGCCTCCATTTTTTTTCGGATTGCTTCATGCTTTCCTTCCATGAAATCCATGGCATCTTTGATAAATTCCTTATATTCATCAGAAGGAATGGCTCCACTGCAAGGTGCAAGACACTGCCCAATATGATGATTTAAACATGGACGTTCCTTTCCAATTTCTTTTGGCAAATTCTTTTTACATTTTCGAATAGGAAAAAGCTTATGCAAGGTTTCCACTGTTTCCCTTACCGCCAAAACATCGGTATATGGGCCATAATACTTGGCTTTATCCTTATCCATGCGCCGTGTCATAAAAATACGCGGAAAATCCTCTTGAACAGTAACTTTAATGTATGGATATGTTTTATCATCCTTCAGCATGATATTATAATATGGCTCATATTGCTTAATCAGATTGCATTCCAAGATTAAGGCTTCCAATTCCGAATCGGTAACAATATATTCAAACTCCACAATTTGAGGAACCATCGACCTTGTTTTTGCAGTTTGATTTTTACTGCTTTGAAAATACTGGCGAACTCTATTTTTTAAGTTAATTGCCTTCCCCACATAAATAATTTCATCTTTTTCATTTTTCATCAGATAAACGCCGGGTTTTTGCGGCAATTTTTTTAATTCTTCACTAATATCAAACATCATATCACCTTCTTTCAGCCTATGTGGCCTTTTTCCCAACAGAAAATGAAAAAAGAGAAGTACCAAAGGTCTATATTTCCTACCTTTTCTTCTCTTGCTTAATCATAGTATTATATACTATTTTCCATTGATTTTAAAGGGGTTTTACGCAAATAGTTTCGGTGTTTGCTCTTTGGATTTTAAACTTAAATCACAGAAATTCAAGTTCAAGGTCTGTGGGCTGCATTTTTATAAAGGCTTGAGCCAAACTTTATACGCAAAATTCTATTTTTAATAGGGATAGTCATTAAAAATAATGCAATTCTATTCCAATATTTTAAGTTTGGTTTAAATTTAGGTTGGTAGAATAATAAAATATAAATATTGAAAGGATGAAAACTATGAAACGATTTGCACCAGTTTTATTCAGTCTTACCCTCCTATTCGGTACTACCGCTTGCAGTAAAACGCAAACGGAAAACCAGCAGACCGACACAGTAGAATATGCAAACGCCCTTTTTGACGACAACTATGTACATACCATTGACATCCAAGTTGATCAAGACAGTTGGGCCGACTTATTGGAAAATCCAACAGACAAAACCAAATACGACGCTAGTGTTATCATTGATGGCAACACTGTGGAAAATGTATCCGTGGCAACAAAGGGAAATTCGTCCCTTTCCCAGGTGGCCGGAAGCGAAAGCGACCGATACAGTCTTAAAATCAATTTTGGACATCTTGTTGATGGGCAGACCTATGGTGGTTTGGACAAATTGAACCTGCAAAATATCTGTTCCGATGCAACCTATATGAAGGATTACCTTGCTTATGAAATTATGGAAGAAGCCGGCGTTGCCGCTCCTTTAACAAGCTATGTTTCCCTTTCCATTAATGGCGAATTGTACGGCTTATATTTGGCGTTGGAAGACTTAGACTCTTCTTTTTTGGAACGAAACTATGGTGAGGACGCCGGCGAGCTTTATAAGCCAGAATCGGAAATGTTAGGAAACATGGACAAACAGGATAAGAACAATATGGAACGCCCTGAGGGGATGGAGATGCCCGAAGGCACAGAGATGCCCGAGCGTACAGAGATGCCCGAGCGTACAGAGATGCCCGAGCGTACAGAAATGCCCGAGCGTACAGAAATGCCTGAGGGGATGGCCAATCCGGAAAATAACGAGGAAATGCCTGCACAAGCAAATGCAGAAAATGGAGACATGCCTGAGGATATGAAGCAGCACCGTAACGGCGGTATGGGCATGGGCGGGACATCAAACGGCAGTGACCTAGCCTATACAGATGATGAAATTGCAAGCTATTCTGATATTTTTGATAATGCTCAAACAGACCCCACAGATGAGGACAAAGCACGTTTGATTGCTGCACTAAAACAATTATCAACAGGCGAAAATCTGGAGGAATGTGTGGATGTTGATGCCACCATACGTTATTTCGTGGCACACAATTTTGTACTAAATGGTGACAGCTATACCGGAACTATGCTCCATAACTACGGGCTTTATGAAGAAAACGGCATCCTTACCATGCTTCCTTGGGACTATAACCTAGCCTTTGGCGGGTCCCATATGAACGGGGATTCAACCAGCATCGTGAATACCGCCATTGACACACCATTAAGTTCAGAAAGCAATGTCGAACGACCCATGTGGGAACAGCTTATGGCAAATGAAGAGAATTTAGAGCTATATCACGAATATTTTGACAAGCTGATTTCAGACTATTTTGAATCCGGTCGTTTCGAAAGCACAGTAACCCGTATTTCCACCCTTATTCGGCCATATGTAGAAAATGATCCTACCGCATGGTACAGCGTAGATGAATTTGATGCAGGGGTAGATACCCTAACTGAATTTTGCTTGCTTCGTGCCGAAAGCGTCCGCAGTCAGCTTGACGGTTCTCTTGCCTCTACCACAGAAGCACAAGAAACAGCCGATATGATTGATGCAAGTGGAATTGATATTTCTACCATGGGCTCTCAGGGAAAAGGGAAAGAACATGAAGGTATGGGCAATGCCCCAGAAGAAATACCAAAGGCAACGGAAGAAAATAATTAACACATTATTGTAATGTTCTTCTTAGACTAAAAAGCAGGCATAAATATAA
>JAQUSU010000001.1:106475-118418 GCA_028710085.1 Anaerotignum sp. | reverse complement strand
CGCTCCGTAATCAGCTCGAAACTCACTGACAGAATTGACTATGGGTTGTGTGTTTGTATCTCTACTGTTCAGTTTTCAAGGATCAATTTATTTCTTATTTGCTGTCACTTTTTCTGTTGTCAGCGAAGATTAGTTTATCAGATTCATCTTCTTTTGTCAAGAACTTTTTTTAAAAGTTTTATATTTATTTGACAATTTAATTCTTAAAGACGCATCATAGTTGCCTGTATTTTCGCTTGCCAATCGGCAGTGACAGTTATTTATTATACACTGATTTCGAAACTTGTCAATACTTTTTTCGACTTTTTTGATGTTTTTTCTCAAACTATCGCCAAACCCTATAAAATCAACGTTTGTTTTTAATGTAATCTTATTATCCGATAATTTTTAAGGCATCGCTATTTGGTATGCTCCCTTTATGAGAGACAGTGAAATAAAAAAACACTGTTAATCGTGAAGGGAGCTTTTCTATGCCCAAATATAATATTAACGCAGAGAAAAAAATTGATGCAGTTAAGGCTTACCTGAATGGGGAAGGAAGTATCCAAGTATAGCCAGAAGATTTAAAGTGTCCGAAACTTCTGTTGAGGAATGGGTGCTTAGATATAAAACTGATGGTATCCTTGCTTTTAAGGAGCAAAATTTGGATTGCGATCAAATACTCAGCTGCGGCAATGGGTGAAGGTGTATAATAGCGGTAAAGACTTTGGTCGAAAGATGTCTGGAGGAAGCCGCATGAAGAAAAAAAGAAGGACAACCTATGAAGAGCGTATTACGATAGTTAAAGACTGTGTTGAGAACGGTAGAAATTTTGGCGAAACAACCCAAATTATAATGTCAGTTATCAACAGGTGTATACCTGGGTAAAGAAATTCTCCGAACTTGGCGAAATAGAGAGGCGGGATGCTTTTCACAGGTAAGGAAGTCACAGGCCTACCGTACAATACGAGAGTGCGTAGAGGAATTCGGGTACCCAGTCGATCAGGCATGCAGAATTCTTAAAGTATCGAGGTCGGCATACTACAAGTGGCTTAATGGTCCAAAATCATCAAGGGAAGCCGAGAACGAGCGCATAGCGGATCTTGTCGAAGAGATACACGGCGAAAGTCCGGACAAAGGATACCGAAGGATCCGTGACGATCTTGAAAAATACCATGACACAAAAATCAGCGACAAAAGAACGCTCCGTATCTGTAGAAAAAGGAATATCAAGTCCACAATCAAGTATTCAAACAATGGCTGCACAAGGAATGCCGAGAATCCGCAGTACCTCGGCATCATGACCCCGATGGAGAAACACGAAATGTATCTGGCCGCCTAAAAAGCAAGCCGTTTCTTAACCGCCTTGAGCACCCTGTTGCAAAATGAGCTGCCCTGTCAAGGGCACACTTTGTGTGCCCTTGACAGGGGTTGGACAGATATGCAACCTGACCAACCAAAAACCAGCCAGTATCACATGGATACCAGCTGGTCAAAATTTATTTTATTTCATTGTCCGCTTGGCGGAGAGCAGTTCATTTGCACTACAGGCTTTATTTTGTGTTGTTTAATTTGTTTGTCTTGTTTGTTTTGTTTGTTTTATCACATTTCCTTGCAGACTGAGAACCGGTGTCGATACTATATTCCTGTGCAAACTCGGTTCTGTTTACATTCTTTTGTGCTCCCTGTGTGTTGTTGTTTGTGTTGTTGTTTGTTTTCTTATCCATACTCTATGACCTCCCTGGTTTCATTTAAGCCTAAATTATTCGAGGATTTTCCCCGCAGTCATAGTATGGCTTCTCTCTTTCTTTTTATACTTATTCTTTTTTGATTTAAATATCTTTTTTTATATTTTTGCGTAGCATACTTCACTACTTTTTGATATACAATAGGATTTGCTATGCCACCAGCCATACCAACCAGAAAAAACCCTTGTAAAAATTTTGAAAGTAATAGAGCTTGAGAAAGTGCATTTGAAGCTTTTTGAATTTCTTCTTCTATATTAATATTAGAAGTAGTTCCATCTTCCATCTGGTCTAACCAAATATCGACGTCCCTGTTTGCCGCTTTCTTCTCTTCTGGTTCACTCAAAGCAGCAACAATCATTTTTAAAATTAGGATTTTCTCTTTTTCTTCATTATAATTATAACCATAGCCTATGGATGTTTCGTAAATACCCTTAAGCAATATTCCAAGGAACAACGGAATATCTGGCAACCCCACACCAATAGCACCTAAACCAATCCCTTCAGCCACAGTTGCACAGGCATTCACTCGCTGTCTTCTTCTCACTTGTCTATCCAGCTGCTTTAATGACATGCTATCGGGTCTTTGGTTCACTCGAAAATCATTCACTACAAAATCAAGCACTAGTTCATCTTTCTTATACGTTTTTTCAATCACATTAATGCCTTTTGAAAAAATCAGTTTAAATGCCTTTTGAAATCCTTCATTTAAGATTATTATCAGTTTTTCCGGTATTTTCTCTAATATTCCTTGCTTTAATTCGGCTAATTTAGAAAAATTCTGATTTGCCGTTTTACTCTCGATTTTTTCTATAGTATTCTTTTCTCTCTTTTGAAGTCTTTCCCACTCCTTTTCGAGACTCCTTGCCATAAAAATTCCTCCTTTCAAGTAGAAATTTTCGTAAATCCTAGTTATTTTAAGTAAAAATTGCAGCCGTCATATGCAGCTTTTTTATCTTGTTGTTTTACTCAGATTTTTTTCTTTCCTTTTTATATTTAAAATAAGACCGCCTAATATAGACGATCTTTTTAAGAATTATTTTAATTTAATTTATTATCTTTTATAGTTGGGTCAGCTTTAGGAGCTAACACATTGGCGAAATCAGCTTTGCCAATGTTATTTTTCATATTACTGTCAGCTTGAACATTTTGCATGTGATAATAGTCCATTACGCCCAAGTTTCCACTGCGTAATGCTTCTGAAAGAGCCAAAGGCACTTCCGCTTCAGCTTCCACAACCTTCGCCTTCATACGCTCTACTTCCGCTCTCATTTCCTGTTCTTTTGCAATCGCTGCTGCACGACGTTCCTCAGCCTTCGCCTGGGCAATCTGTTTATCGGCCTCAGCCTGTTGAATCTGTAAGTGGGCACCAATATTTCTTCCGATATCAACATCTGCAATATCAATGGATAGAATTTCAAACGCTGTTCCGTTATCTAGCCCCTTTGATAATACAGTTCTGGAGATTAAATCAGGATTTTCCAAAACACTCTTATGGCTTTGTGATGAGCCAACAGTTGTAACAATGCCTTCACCAACTCTGGCAATAATAGTTTCTTCGCCGGCGCCGCCGACCAATCTTCCAAGATTTGCGCGAACAGTTACCTTAGCAACTACCTTAACCTCAATACCATCTATCGCCACTGCGGATATCCAAGGTGTTTCAATTATTTTAGGTGTTACGCTCATGCGAACAGCTTCAAACACATTTCGTCCTGCCAAATCAATTGCGGCAGCTTTTTCAAAGGAAAGATCCAAATTTGCTCTGTGGGCCGCAATTAATGCATCCACAACATTATCCACTCTACCGCCGGATAATAAGTGAGATTCCAACTGATTTGCATTTACATCCAACCCAGCCTTTTGCACTTTTATCAACGGACGAATGATTCGATCGGCACGAACACGGCGCAGACGCATTCCAATTAACGAAAAAATACTAACTCTAACACCTGCAGATATGGCGGAAATCCATAAGCCCAATGGTACAAAACTTAAGAAAATCATCACAACTATGACAACAACAATCAGCGGCAAAACTACCGGAATCATATCAAACATAAATATTTTCCTCCTTAATATAATTAAAATTTACAATTCTTCTTTCCATTCCTTAACCGTTACCGTCTTACCGGTAATTTGAATTACCTCGACGCTTTTCCCTCTGTCAATAAAATCTCCCAAAGAACACACATCAACACTCTTTCCTTCAATTTCTGCTATTCCAAAGGGTCTTAACGTTGTTCTAGTGACGCCTTTTTTTCCAATTAATCCCACGAGCTTTGACTCATCAAAATCTTGCACTTCTTGACGTTCGTGCAAAATCACTTTGTTATAAAGTCCACTTTTTTTAACTAATAAAAGCATAACAAAAAATAACCCAATCAGTAACATAAGCATGATTAAAAATACAAAAAAACCATACATTTGCGCTGCCAATATTGTTGAGCATAACAAAGAAACAATGCCTAAAACGCCAAAAATGCCAAAACCGGGTATTAGCATTTCCGCAAAAATTAGCACCAGACCTAATATTGCCAACACACCGATCCAAGGTAACATAATCTTCCTCCTTCTAAAGGCCAATTCTACCAAGCCATAGAAATAGCTAGGAATACAATACTCAATTAAGCCTTATTAAACTTTTTTTCATCTTACCATAACAAGGTAAAGATAACAATAAAAAACTACAAACGTAAAAAACGCTTAAGAATTACAACCTGAAAGCAAAGGTAGCGTCAAAGTTTGCTGCGCTCTGAATTAATCAACGAGATTATTATTTTTTTCTGACTATTAAAATTTTGCAACACCTCTGTTATAGTATGCTCTTTTTTTAAAAATTAATATCAATGCTGTCATTTCCACTATTAATTATCTCAAGAACCGCAGATTTAATGGAGGGTGAATTGATAGCCAATGTGACCACTGAATTAATCTGCTTTTTGCTAAATAAATTTTACCATTTTTCAGCAATTCTTTTCATGTTTTTTAATCTTTTCAAATTTTTAGTTCAGAAGCCTGCTGCTTCAGTTTTTGAAACAATTTTATTTAATTATTGGAACAATTAAGCTTTCTCCAGACTTTATGTTCTCAGAACGCATTCCATTTATTCTCATAATTTCACAAATCATATGTTCTATTTTCTGATCCTCTGTCTTATACTTTTGTGCAATTTCCCAGAGTGTATCACCGGATTGTATCGCCACGCATTCATAATACACTTCTGCATCCTTTTGTCTCTGCGCCCCCATTACTAATGTTCCAAGACCTATTACCATTGCCAGTGTCAGCAAGCAAAAGATATTCTTTCGAATTTCCATAGACTTTTTAATTAATATTTTCCACACACACTGATTCATACAAAGCCCCCCATAACGAACACATTTTCTTTTCTCTTTTTTCATAATAAACGAACCTATATTCTTTGTCAATATTTTTTTTACTTTTTCCGAACATAGGTTTGATTTTGTTTTTGTTATGTGCTATACTTTTATTAAAATTATTCTTAGGTAACTTTGCTTTGAATAAAATTTTGTGTTTTACAAAATCTATACAATAGAAAAGGAGTGTTATTCATGGGCGATTTGTCACCGAAGCAACGGCAAATTTTAGAATATATGAAATCTGAAGTGAAGAAAAAAGGGTATCCACCCTCGGTCAGAGAAATTTGCGAGGCTGTGGACTTAAAATCAACATCAACCGTTCACGGGCACCTTTCCAGATTAGAAAAAAAAGGTCTGATTCGTCGCGATCCCACCAAGCCCCGTGCAATTGAAATTTTAGCGCCGGACTTTTATGAGTCACCTCAAAAAGAATTGGTACACGTTCCCATCATTGGAACAATTACAGCAGGTGTTCCCATTTTGGCAGTGGAAAATATTGAGGATACCTTCCCAATCCCAGTGGAATACATCCATAATGATATTGTGTTCATGCTTCGTGTTAAAGGGGAAAGTATGATAGAGGCCGGTATTTTTGATAAGGATTTAATTCTGGTTCGTCAGCAAAGCACTGCAAATAACGGAGATATCGTCGTTGCACTGATTGAAGACTTTGCAACCGTTAAAACCTTTTATAAAGAAAAAGATTTTATCCGCCTTCAACCTGAAAACGCAGCCATGTCCCCGATTATTGTTCGTGACGTGAGCATTTTGGGAAAGGTAATCGGTTTGTTCAGAAAATTCTAAGGAGTGTTTATCATGTTCAACTATGTAAAAATCGCAGCTGCTGTACCAAAGCTTAAGGTTGCAGACTGTGTTTATAATAAGAAGGAAATCCTAAATGTCATTGCAACGGCAGCTGAAAAAAAAGTAAAAATACTTGCTTTTCCAGAGCTTTCCGTGACTTCCTATACTTGCGCGGATTTATTCTTTCAAAGTCCTTTGCTTAGTTCCGCCGAAAAAACAGTGGCTGAAATTGCTGAAGAAACAAAGGAATTGGACATGTTAATTCTAATTGGCGCGCCTGTTTTAGCGGATAATCAAACCTTTAACTGCGCCGTCCTCCTTCATAAAGGAAAAATTTTGGGCTTAGTTCCAAAAACACTCCTTCCTAACTATAGCGAATTTTATGAGGAACGATGGTTCTCCTGTGCAGACGATTTAATCAAAGAAGAGATTTCCTTCGCGGGACAAGTTGTGCCCATTGGTGCGGATCTTATCTTTGCTGCGGAAAAAATACCAAATTTGAAAGTCGGCGTGGAAATCTGTGAGGATTTATGGGGGCCAATCCCGCCAAGTTCTTATTTAAGTCTTTATGGCGCTACAATTTTATTAAACCCCTCTGCCAGCAACGAGTTGGCAGCCAAACCCGGCTATCGGCATCAGCTGGTGGCGCAACAGTCCTCACGTTGTCTTGCTGCCTATGCATATGCTTCCGCCGGTATTGGCGAATCCACACAGGATACTGTTTTTAGCGGGCATAGCCTGATTTATGAAAACGGCGTTCTTCTTGGCGAAACCGAACCTTTTTCTAGGGATAATCAGTTGATTTGTGCTGATATAGATTTGGAATTACTGGCAAGCGAACGGCGCAAGCATACAACCTTTATGTCTCAGCTTTCAAAGCCTGATGCACAAAAATTTTATCGAGAGATTAAATTCGATATGTACGAGGGTGAATTAGGTGAATTTTCAAGGCCTATTACTGCGAAACCCTTCACCCCAAAGGATGATGCTTCCTTAAGCAACCGTTGTCACGACATTTTTATGATACAAACAGTGGGCTTGGCACGTCGCATGGAGCATGTTCATGCCAAAACCTTGGTCATTGGCATTTCCGGTGGATTAGATTCTACGCTGGCTCTTTTGGTTTGCGTGAAGGCTTGTGATTACTTGGGTATTTCCAGAGATCACGTTTTGGGCATCACAATGCCGGGCTTTGGTACAACAGATCGCACATATCAAAATGCTTTAACTTTGATGAAGTTTCTCGGGGTAAGCATCAGAGAAATTCCCATTCGTGATGCGGCAATTCAACATTTTAAGGATATCGGACACGATCCGTCTGTTCATGATATTACCTACGAAAATACACAAGCCCGCGAACGCACCCAAATTTTGATGGACATTTCCAATCAAACAAGCGGAATTGTTGTGGGAACGGGAGATTTGTCAGAGCTGGCTTTAGGTTGGGCAACCTATAATGGCGATCATATGTCAATGTATGGTGTCAATGCAGGTATTCCCAAGACTTTAGTGCGTGTTTTGGTCAATTGGGTTGCCAGCACAGGCAATCTGGATCAGAAGGCCTCCGAAATTCTTTTGGACGTTTTGGATACTCCCGTAAGCCCCGAATTACTTCCCCCTGATGAAAACGGGAATATTAATCAAAAAACAGAGGATTTGGTTGGCCCTTATGAGCTGCATGATTTTTTCCTGTATCAAATTATCAGGTTCGGTTTTTCACCTGCCAAGGTTTTATTTTTGGCGGAGCAGGCCTTTGGCAATGCGTATCCTAGAGAAACCCTTTTGAAATGGCTGAAAAACTTCTACCGTCGCTTCTTTATGCAGCAATTTAAGCGTTCTTGCTTGCCTGACGGACCAAAGGTTGGTGCCTTATGTCTGTCTCCAAGAAGCGATTGGCGTATGCCCACAGATGCCTCTAGCCGAATTTGGATGGATGAGGTTGAAAAATTATAAGCAATTTTTATGTTCATTCCACAAAAAAACAGTGCCAATTGTAGGTAACTACATTTGACACTGTTTTTACTATTCCTCCGCCAGCTTCAGTGAAAATACAAAGGTGCTGCCTTCCCCTTCCACACTTCTTACCGTAATTCCTTCATTATGCGCTTGCAAAAATTCTCTTACGATTGCAAGACCAATCCCACTTCCATGCATGTCTTGGTTCCGCGTTCTGTCAGCCTTATAAAACCGATCAAAAATATATTTTTGATCCTCTTGACTAATGCCAATGCCATGATCCTTTATGGAAACCAACACTTTTTTCCGATCAGTTTTCGTAGTTTCCACTTCTATCAGTCCGCCAACAGGTGAAAATTTCACTGCATTGCTCAATAAATTTTGAATGACACGGGAAATCTTATCTATATCTCCGTGAATCATGGTAATTTGATCTGCAAAAATCGCTTTTATGACTGCATTTTTATCGTTCAGCTGTGGCTCAAGTAAATTTATATTATCCCGAATCAGCCCATTGAGGTCAAAATCCGATTCCTCCAAAATAATTTTACTGCTTTCCGCGCGGCTTAAATCTACAATCCCCTCCGTTAATCGAGAAAGACGCATGGTTTCCTCCAGCACAATTTGCATGTATTTTTCCTGCTTTTCTAAAGGCACTGTTCCATCTAGCATCGCCGTCAAAAAACCCTGCATCGAGGTGAGGGGAGAACGTAAATCGTGAGATACATTCGCGATAAAATCCCGCAAAGTCCTATCATTGTTTTGGAGACTTTCCGCCATATGATTAAAGCTTTTTGCAAGCTCCCCCAGTTCATCATTACTAATAATTTCCACTCTATGCTCAAAATTCCCACTGGCAATTACCTTTGCCGCCTCGTTCATCTGTTTAATCGGTCGAGTCATTTTTTGTGAGGTTAAATAGCTGGCCACAACAGCGAACAGAAATACAACAAAAATACTGACCATTCCCATTTTATACATTTGATATAGAGATTGCTCCATCTCAGGCATAGGTCGGCACATAAAAATCCCAACCATTTGTCCCACAGAAAGAGGGTATCCAACCACCAATGTGGAAACATCAAACAACGCGGTTGCCTTTGTTTCCATGGAAACAATATTCCCATCTTTTACACCCTCCACTAATTCTGGATAAGCAAAGGACTGTCCAATGATCATTTCATCCAGCCCCGGCGATGCCAAAACAACAACACCATCCGAATTGACCATTAAAATCCCGGCCCCCATGTATTCCTCCAAAACCTGTAGCTCATAGCTTAAATTACTTAAATTCCCCGTTTGGTAGGCATTGGAAAAGGCAACAGAAATATTTCGTCCCTGTTGAATCAGTTCGTTGCGTTTTTCCTTCATATAATGCTGCGTATAAACCAGAGAAAGAACGCCCCCTAATACAAGCACGCAAATAACAATGGTACCAATGTACTGCATCATTTGTTTTTTTACAATTGACTTTTGCCGCATTATTTTACCTCCAAAAATACGTCGAAAAAACTTCCAATATTCTAAAAAACTGGTATAATAAATTATGTATGCTATGAAGAAAGGAGCGAACGGTATAACCGTTTCACAATTTTATGAATAAAAACACAAGTAAAACATCAAATTCCAACAAAAGAAAATTTGCAGCCACCGACATTATTTTAATGTTCCTCGGGATATTCATTTTAATCAAATCTCCTTGGTCGAATATGAATAGCTTTTATTATCTTCTTTTTTTCCTCTACATTTTCTGCATCATGATGCGCATCACAAATGTTCGAAAACAAAACGCAAAGAAAGAGGAATTGCAGCAAAAAAAACTTGCTGATGAATTGAAGGCTCTTGAAGAACAAAGCATTGATGAACCTTTTAGCGAAACCACTGCAGAAAACACAGAACAAGCTACCGCGTCACAAGAAAACACCGACACCAAAAAGGATTCTCAAGTGTAAAAAAAGAATGGTCTCAAATAATTTCTTTATGTAAGGCGGCTACGAACAGCAGCCGCCTTTTTTCTTGTTCCCACAAAATTCTCACCTGTCATTTATTTCACTTCTGACCGAATTTATATCCAACGCTCCAAACGGTTAAAATTCCCCATTCATCCTCCTGACTCAGCTTTTCTCGAATGCGCTTCACATGCACATCAACCGTTCTTGTATCTCCAACATATTCATAACCCCAAATATGATCTAAAAGCTGTTCCCTCGTAAATACGCGGTTAGGATGCTCTGCCAAATAAAACAAAAGTTCAAATTCCTTTGGCGGAAATTCCAGGCTCTTACCATGATAGGTAACGGAGTAGTTAGAAAAATTAATTTCTAAATTAGGATATCTTAAAATATTGGAATCCCCCGGCTCCTTTGGCTCATACCGCCTTAAGACGGCCTTTACCCTTGCCACCAATTCCTTTGTATCAAAGGGCTTCACCATGTAATCGTCAGCCCCAAGCTCCAGCCCCAGCACCTTGTCAAAGGTTTCTCCCTTTGCCGTCAGCATAATAATGGGGACATTGCTGGATTTACGCACCTCCGTACATACCTGATACCCATCCAGCCCCGGAAGCATTAGGTCTAAAATGACTAAATCCGGCTTGATTTCCGCCACATCCTTTACAGCCTCCTTGCCGTCGTATGCCTCCTTGGTATCATAGCCTTCCTTCTCCAAATAAAGAGAAATCAGCTCTGCAATATGCTTATCATCATCAACAATCAAAATTTTTTGTTTGCCGCTCATGAAAATCCTCCCTGAATGTTCTACTTCAATTCCACTACGGTAACACCTGCTTCGCCTTCGCCGTATACCCCCGGTCTTTGGCTTATTACATGAGGATTTGATCTCAAATAGCTCTGCACTGCTGTGCGCAAAGCACCGGTTCCCTTTCCATGAATAATTACAATCTGCTTTAAGCCCGATAAATATGCATCATCAATATACTTATCAATGTTTCCCAAAGCCTCATCCACCAGCTGCCCTCTGCAATCTATTTCCGCTGAAATAAATTGGCTCTTGGAAGTCTTGGCGCGCGCAGGTGCTTGCCTTTGCTTCATTTCCTTTGGCCTAGGCGTATCATCCAGCATCAACTCAGCCAAAGGAAATTTGGCTTTCATCATCCCCATTTGTACCATTACCTCTTTGCTTTTGTCCGGCGGTGAAATGACTACACCATTTTGGTCAAAGGAAATCACGTAAACCTTATCCCCCGCCTGCAAATTTTCAGGCACCTTGTGGTTCGGCTTCACCTTCTTGGACTTTAAAAAATCCTCTTGCACGGAAGATAGCTTTTCCTTTAGCTTCCCTCTGTTCTCAATCAGCTTTTTCTGATTTCCCTCTTCCTTGGCCTGACGGTTCATTTCCTTAATAATGCTGTCGGCCTCTTCCTTGGCTTGGGCAAAAATGAGCTTTGCTTCTTCCCTTGCCTTTTGTAATATTTTTTCCTTCTGCTCTCTGGTTTTTTCTTTTTGTTGTTCCACCTCAAGCTTTAGGCTCTCCGCTTCCTTACGATATTGCTCGGCACGTTCCTGCTCGAATACCACGGATTTTTTGCTGATTTCCAAATCCGTAATAACATCCTCAAACCTTGCTTCATCTTGGCTAATAAATTCCTTTGCACTCTCCAAAATATAATCCTGTAAGCCTAACCGCTTTGAAATTGCAAAAGCATTGCTCTTTCCGGGAATGCCGATGAGCAAACGATAGGTTGGGCGTAAGGTTTCCACATTAAACTCGCAGCTGGCGTTTTCCACCCCTTCCGTAGAAAGGGCATAAACCTTAAGCTCACTGTAATGTGTGGTTACTGCTGTACGAATCTTTCTTTCTTTTAATGCTTGAATAATGGCAATGGCAAGGGCAGCGCCCTCCGTAGGGTCCGTGCCTGCGCCCAATTCATCGAAAAGAACCAAGGAATCATCGGTTACCTCCTCCATGATTCTTACAATATTCGTCATATGAGAGGAGAACGTGCTTAAGCTTTGCTCAATGCTCTGCTCGTCCCCAATATCGGCAAACACGTTATCGAAAATCGCCAATTGGGAATGGTCAAAGGCAGGAATGTGAAGCCCTGCCTGTCCCATTAA